>JBEAOQ010000266.1:0-4007 GCA_041164845.1 Pseudomonadota bacterium
CCAAAATGAGCTGGCGCGGGATTATGGATGGACAAGCGGCGCGGTTGGTGGCCCAAATGCAGGGCGGGGCGGCTTATGCGGCCTATAAGGCGAAGGCATAGGTGATGGCGGAAGCGGTGCGGCTCTATATTTTTGCCTATGATATGCAGAATGATCGGGCGCGGGCGCGGGTGGCGCGGATTTTGGAAGAGGAGGCGGTGCGGGTGCAAGGCAGCGTGTTCGAAGGGATATTAAGCGCAGCGACGGCGGCACGGCTGACCCAGCGGGTGGAGGCCCGGATGGAGCCGGGTGATCGGTTGCGGGTGTATCAGATGCCGCTGTCGCAGTTAGACCACGTGCATTGCATGGGCGGATTGCCGGTGCAGCAGGGCGCGGATTATTGGCTGTTGTAACCGATGGGTTCTAATCCTAAACCGGCGCGGGCGGACAGATTTGGCACCAATGGCTGGCTGCGCGATTGGGTGACGCGGCCCATGGTGGCATTATCGGTGCAGGAATTGCCGCTGCATTGGCGGATATGCGAGATGAGCTTTGTCTGTGCCAAGCCTGCTGGGTTTCAGGCGGGCGATTGGATGGTGCGATCGGTGCGCGGGGCATTGGGCCGGATATTGGCTGAAATGCGCAACAGCGACGCCAGCAAAGCCATGCCTGCCAGCGCATTTGAAGGATTGTTTCAAACGCATGGGATGGTCGATGGGGTGCATATTCCCAAGCCGATCCGGTTGGTGGTGGCGGTGGAAGGCGAGCGCATTCGGATTGTCATCAGGTTGTTTGGACAGGCGGATATTTGGCGCGATTGTGTGGTGGAAGCGATGGCCGAGGCCTTGCGGCGGGGGATTGGCCTATGGGAAAATGGGGCGATTTTGCGCGAATGGCCGATGGTCGATTGGTATTGGCAGAGCCGTGCCAGCATGGCGATTCCCGATTGGAGCGGAGATGCGATTTTGCGGTTTACCACGCCGTTTAAGCCCGGATCTGCTGAGGTTTTCTCCGGTGATTTTGTCACGAATTTGCCGTCTCTGGTGAAACGGGTCAAAGGTATGGCGCGGTGGATTGGCGCGGATTTGCAAATGGAGACCGGGGGAGGGGAAACGGAGGGGGTGAACAGAGCACAGATGCAGATATTGCCGCCCGGATATGGGCTGGGCGGGTTTGTGAAACGGGGACGTGGCCAGGGTAGCGCGGTGGTCGGGATGTTAGGAGCGGTAGAATTGCGGCATATTTCTGCGGAATTATGGCCGATATTGTGGCTTGGCGCTTCGGTGGGGGCAGGTGGCCATGCGATTTATGGGTTTGGCGGATATGAGGTGACAGCTGTTTAGCGCGTCATGCCAAAAAAGGGCAGGTTTCCCGTTCGCTCAGCTAGTGGTTCGTTTCTAACATTTGCTGATGAGCTAACCGACAGAAGGATGCAAATGTCAAAATCAATCCACTAGACCCTGTTAAAACACCATGAAACAGAGACCAAACATTGGGGCGCTTCGCATCATTGCGTGAGTCATTTCTGTTTTTATAAGCGATCCTCGACAATCCGCATTCGGCGCTCTACCCTCTCCGCATGAAACTCATCATCGGCAATAAAAACTATTCCAGCTGGTCACTGCGCGGGTGGTTAGCTTGCAAGCAATCGGGCCTGCCCTTCACCGAAGAATTGGTGACGCTGTATGACGCCGCATGGGCCAATCGCCGCCGCGCCGACGATCTGGCCCCATCGGGTGGGCGGGTGCCGGTGTTGTGGGATGGTGATGCGGTGGTCTGGGATAGTCTGGCGATTATCGACTATCTGGCGGATAAGGTCGGGCGGGATCGGTTTTGGCCCAAGGATGGCGCGGCGCGGGCTTTGGCACGGTCTATGGCGGCGGAAATGCACGCGGGATATGCGGCGCTGCGCGACGAATGCACGATGAATATCCGCCAAAGGTTTGATGATGCGCCGTTAAGCGCGGCGGCGCGGGCCGATGTGGTGCGGATATTGACGCTATGGGCCGAAGCGCGGGCGCGGTTTGGCGGCGGCGGGCCATTTTTGTTTGGCCCATTTTCGGCGGTGGACATTATTTATGCGCCGGTTGTCACGCGGTTTATGACCTATGGTGTGCCGGTTCCGGGCTTTGCGATGGCCTATATGGAAGCAGTGTGGGAGCATGATTGGATGCAGCAATGGGCCGATGCCGCCGAGGCTGAACCCTTTGTCATTGCGCAATTTGAACGGGAGCAGGGGTGATGCGGCGGATTTTATGGATGTTGGCGATATGGGGTCTGGCGTCGGCCACGCCCGCGCTGGCATGGGGCGAATTGGGACATAAGACCGTGGCGCAAATTGCGCTGGCCAATGTCAAACCGGCCACCGCTGCCAAAATTCGGGCGCTGATGCGGGCGGAAAAGGGGTTGGGCACGCCACAATGCCGGGTGCGCAATTTGGCTGATGCGTCCTATTGGCCCGATTGTTTGCGCGGTGATCCGGATCGTTGGCGCTATACATTTGGCTGGCATTATCAGGACCATGATGTGTGCGGCAATTTCGACATCAAGGCCAATTGCGCCAATGGCAATTGTGTCACTGCGCAGATCACCCGCGATGCCAAAATTTTGGCCAATACACAGCTGCCCACCGCGCAAAGATTGGAGGCTCTGGCCTTTCTGGCGCATTTTGTCGGCGATGTGCATATGCCGCTGCACGCCGCCGAGCATGATAATGACCACGGCGGCAATGGCGTGTCACTGGCCAATGTGCCCTCCACCGATCCCAAATATCCCCAGACCAGTCTGCATTGGTTTTGGGACACCAATATGGCGGAAAAGGCGCTTGCTGGGCCAAGTGTGGTGCGCAGCTATAGCGGGGCTGAACGCAGCAAATGGGCCACGGGCGACGTCGCGGATTGGGCGCGGGAAAGTTATGACATGGCGAAAAATGTGGTTTATCCGATGGCGCTGGGTAATCTGACCTGTGGTGGGGCTTCGGCAAAATCGGCGACCGTGTCAGATGCAGCGGTCAATGCCGCCCTGCCCGCTACCCGTTTGCGGATTGTTCAGGCCGGTTTGCGATTGGCGAAATTGCTGGATCAATCGCTGGGCTGATGGCGTTCGTGCTTGCCACAACGCCCTGATTTGCTACCCCTGTATTATGAGCGACACCACCCTCGCAGAACCCAATGTCACCGAACTGGCCGAGGCGCTGATCGCGTGCCCCAGCGTGACCCCCGCCGCCGGTTTGGTGTTTGATTGTTTGGCGGGAATGCTGACCCCGCTGGGCTTTGATGTGCATCGCTTTGTTGCGGGGGATGCGCCCGATGGGCCGGTGGAAAATCTGTTCGCCATCCGAAGGGGTGCGAAAAACAGCCGCCATTTTGCCTTTGCTGGCCATGTTGATGTCGTGCCGCCCGGCGATGGCTGGCGCAGCGCGCCCTTTGCCCCTGAAAGAAGGGGTGATTTGCTCTATGGGCGCGGCGCGGTGGATATGAAGGGTGCGATCGCGGCGATGGTTGCGGCGGTGGCGGGAATTCCGGCCAAGGCGGGCACGATCAGTTTTATCATTACCGGTGATGAAGAGGGGCCGGCCAAATATGGCACGCTAGCATTGATTGACCATATGCGAAAAATGGATGTCACGCCGGATTTATGCGTGGTGGGCGAGCCGACATCGGTCAACCGGCTGGGCGATACGGTGAAGATTGGGCGGCGCGGTTCGGTCAATATCTGGCTGGAGGTTGCGGGGTGCGAGGGGCATGTCGCCTATCCGCATCTGGCCGATAATCCGATCACCAAATTGGTGGCTTTGCTGGCAGAATTGGAGGCGCTGGGGTTGGATGAGGGAACCGATTGGTTTCAGGCCAGCAATTTGGAAATCACCGATTTAACCGTGGGCAATGTCGCGCATAATGTGATTCCACCTGCTGCGTCTGCGCGGATTTCTATTCGGTTTAACGATTTGCATAGCGGTGATGGGCTGGCGGAGCGGATTGGCGAGATTGCCGCAAAACATGGCGGCACGGCGCGGGCGGTGGTGTCGG
>JBEAOQ010000267.1:0-6226 GCA_041164845.1 Pseudomonadota bacterium
TGGCATCGCCATTTTGTAACAGGGCGAGGCGGGCCATTGCGGCGGGGCGGGCGGCGGCGGAAATACGCTCACCCATCCTTGCAGCTTGGGTTGCATTGCCATCCCACAGCAGCGCATCCATCCGCGCATCATGGTCGGTGCTGGTCAAACTTCCGCCATAACGCGCCGATAATGCCGCCTCAGCAGCATCCGACATAGTGCCACCGCGCCATGCCGCCCGCGCCATATCACTGGCCTCACCACGTGATAACGCCGCCAAAGCAAGCGCATATTGAGCGCGGGCCGGATTGGTCAGCGGGGCAAAGCGATCAAAGAATGCGGTCACACGGGTCGGGTCTTGCGGGGTGTTATCCAGTGTTTTTTCGGCAAATTTGCGCAGTTTTTCGGTGTCGGGAAAATCGGGATAGGCCAAAACAAAACCGGCATATTCGGCAAAGCTGTATCCTTCGGAGGCGGTTAAATTCCGCCAGCGGGCAATGGCCGGGGTGATGGTGCCGGGGGCGCTGGCGATCAATGCGCTGCGGGCGCGGTCCCATTCGCTGCCATCCTGACATTGGGCGGGGGCCGATAGGCAGACCATCGCCAGCAAAATGATTGAGGCCCATTTGCGATGCGCGCTGGACATATGGGGTGGAGTCTCTTTAACAGGCATTGGTATTTTTCATCCCAAGGGCATGATGCAGTTGCACCATGCTTTGGGTAATTTCAGGGGCAATGTCCATGTTTTCCGGTTCCATTCCGGCCTTGGTGACACCTTTTCGCGGTGGAGCGTTTGATGAGGCCGCATTTCGCCGTTTGGTGGATTGGCAAATTGACAGCGGTTCTTCCGCATTGGTGCCTTGCGGCACGACCGGCGAGAATTCGACCCTGTCCAATGCCGAGCATCATCGGGTGATCGAGGTCTGCATCGAACAAGCGGCGGGCCGCGTGCCGGTGATTGCCGGATGTGGCAGCAATGATACGATGAACGCGCTGCTGCATATGAATTTCTCCAAAAAATGCGGGGCAGCGGCGGCTTTGGTGGTGGCACCCTATTATAATCGGCCATCACAAGCGGGATTATTGGCGCATTTTTCCTATCTGGCAGAGCATAATGATCTGCCGATTGTCCTGTATAATGTGCCGGCGCGCACGGTTACCGATTTGAAGCCGGAAACGGTCTGCGAATTGGCCAATCGGTTCCCCGCGCATTTTGTCGCGATCAAAGACGCCAGCGGTGATTTAAGCCGCGTGACCGATCATCGCATGGGGATTACCGGCGGATTTGCCCAATTATCGGGCGATGATGAGCTGGCCCTGCCGTTTAATGCGGCGGGGGGTGTCGGCTGTATTTCGGTCACCGCCAATGTCGCGCCCCAGCTCTGTGCAGAATTTCAAGCGGCCTGTGCGGCCAATGATCTGAAAAAAGCGCGGGAGCTGAATGATCGGCTCTATCCGCTGCATTATGCGATGTTCAAGGATGCGTCGCCCGGGCCGGTGAAATATGCCCTAAGCAAAGTGCATGATTGGATAGGCGAAGATTTGCGGCTGCCGATGGTGCCATGCAGCCAAGATGCCCGCGATGCGGTGGATGCGGCACTGATCCATGCGGGGGTTTTGGGGTAAGGTAATGAATGCACCGATCACCAGCTTTACCCCCACCGCGCCAGAGGATGTCGCGTGGTTGGGCACCGGGCCGGTTCCAGCTGCGGCCTATTATGATCCCATATGGTATGCGGATGAAATCTCCGCAATTTTCAAACAGAATTGGTTGCAAATCGGCCATATCTGCGAAGTGCCGGATAGGGGCAGTTTTATTCGGCGCGAATTGGAATTTGCTGCGGCGTCTTTATTAATTGTGCGCGGCGCGGATGATGTGGTGCGGGCGTTTCACAATGTCTGCACCCATCGCGGCACCCAATTGGTGGCGGCGGAATGTGGGCGGGCCAAAACCTTCAGCTGCCGCTATCATATGTGGACCTATGACGGTGATGGGCGGCTGTTGTCCGCGCCCGATTTTGAACAATTTGGCCTAGATAAGGCGGATTGTGGATTGCCACAGGTGGCGTGTGAGGTGGTTGCGGGGATGATTTTCGTCAATTTGGCGAAACAACCGGTGCAAGGCTTGCGCGAATATCTGGGCGATTTGGCGATGCGGATGGAGGAATTGCCGATTGCGCGGGCGACGACATTTTCCGAATATCACTATGAAATTGATGCCAATTGGAAACTGACCTACGATAATTTCCAAGAAAATTACCACTTGCGCTTTATCCATAGTCGCAGCGGCGCGGCGGCATTTGCCCCCGAAAATCCCTTTGGCTATCCGGCGGCGTTTGGCTTTCATGGCGAACACCGCACGCAAACATTATGGAGCAATCCCAATCCCGAAATTAAACAGCTGCAAACTCTGGGTTTTATGCGCGGATTTGCGGCGCTGGTGGCCAAGGGTGTGGTGCCAAGCGATGGCAGCAATGCGTCAGGATCGCGCGATTATTTCGCCCTATTCCCCAATTTTTTCCTACTTGGAACGCCCGCGCAACAATTTTCGCACAGTGTCTATCCCTTGGGGCCGGAAAAATCACGCGGGGTCATCCGGCTTTATTGGGTGGGCGCAGATTCCACCCCCAGCGAGCGTTACGCCCGCGAATATAGCATGGCCACCGCCCGCGATATTCATGCCGAAGATCGCGGCGTCATCACCGCCGGACAGCGTGGATTATCCAGCGGGGCGCTGGCGCATATTCATTTTCAGGCGCAAGAGGCCTTGTGTCGGCATTTGTATAATGGCGTGGCGGCGCGGGTAAATGCGTGGCGAGTCAAGAAGGGAGATGTGGGATGAGTTCGTTACCCGAAGGATTTGCTCCGCTGGAGCCATTTGCGGCGGAATGGGCGATTGAGGGCACGGCAGCGCGGGCGGCGCGGCGTGATGGGATGACCACCGCAGAGGGCGAGGCGTTTTATGCGGCGGGCAAGGATTTACTCGCGCCCGCGCTGGATTATCTCGATGCCAAGGGTTTTGCCGCATTTGCCGATCAAGACCGGCGGCTGATGGCGATGATGCTGTCGCTGGCCCATGTCGCGTTGGCGGTGGAATTGCAGGGGCCGGATGAGGCCAAACATACCAAGGTGCGCAAATTTATGGTGATTACCAAATCTCCCGCAGATGCCGGACTAGGCCACAAAAATGTCGGATAAAACTGCAAAAAAGCCAGCAAAACGCCGGATTGGTGCGGAAAGTTCGGCTACCCGCGCCGCGATATTGGAGGCGACCAATGCCGTCATCCGCGATGAAGGCTATGCCGCCGCCAGCACTAGGCGGGTGGCGGCGCGGGCGGGGCTGAAACCCAGTCTGGTGCATTATTATTTCCCGACCACTGAAGATTTGCTGATGGCGGTGATGCAAGCTGGTGCGGCGGAAAGCGATGCTTGGCTGGAGGGGATATTGAACGGGCCGCAGCCTTTGCAATCGCTATGGCGGTTTTTCTGCGACACCAGCCGCAATGAATTGTCGTTGGAAATGATGGCCATGGCCAATCATCGTCCGGTGTTAAAAGCGGCGATAAAAGACCATTCCGAGCGGATGCGGGCGCGGCAAATTGAGGTGATCGAGACGGTTTTGGGCCAAAAATTGATCAATACTGGTGGAATGCCGCCCGCTGGGGTGGCGCTGGTTTTGGCCGGAATTGGCCGCGCCTTGATGATGGAAGGAGGGCTAGGGGTGTCGTCTGGCCACAAGGAGGCGGCAAAATGGGTGGAAAATTGGCTGGCGCAAATCGTCGACGATTGATAGCGGCTACTGCCTGTTGAATATGGTTATGCGAGAGGACGTATGGTGAGCAAAGATACACTCGATTGTTCGGATATTGATCGCTATCTGGGCAAACCGATGCAGCCCGCACGGATGGTCGAACCCTTTGCCAATACCGATATTCGCCGCTGGGTGCAGGCGATGCATTATCCCAACCGGCTACATTATGACACGAGCTATGCGATGCAAAGCCGCTTTGGCGAGCTGGTTGCGCCGCAGTCTTTTCCGGTGACGATGGATGATGGCCACGGCAGCGCGCCGTCCTGCATTGGCCTGATCCCCAATTCGCATATGTTGTTTGGCGGCGATGAATGGTGGTTTTATGGGCCGAAAGTGTTTGGCGGCGATCGGCTGTGGAATGAACGGGTGCCGTTTGATTATACGGTCAAGGAAACCAAATTCGGCGGGCCAACCTGTTTTCAACGTGGCGATAATTTCTATTATAACCAACATGGCGAACTGGTGGCCAAGCAACGCTCGACCTCGATCCGCTATTCACAGGCTATGGGCCAAAGCAACACCCCGACCGACAACCAAGATGACCCGGTGTGGAGCGATGATGATCTGGAAGCGTTGGATGTGCGCAAATATGGCTGGATCAAAATGCTGCATGATCTGGGGCACAGTGCCCGCTATTGGGATGATGTGGCGGAAAATACCCCGCTGCCCGAACGGGTATTTGGCCCCCATTCGATAGTGTCATTCACCACCGAATGGCGGTCTTATACCTTTACCCAATGGGGTTCGATGCACCGCCGCACCGATTTGAACATGGCCGAGCTGGGTTTTACCGGGCCTATGGCGGGGCCAGAGCAAGACCCAACCGAAGAGGCGAATAATCCGGAAAACACTGATGGTGCCTATATCGGCCCGTCACGCGGGCATTTGTTCCCGCGCTGGGCGCGCTTTATCGGGATGCCGCGTGGCTATGGCTATGGCGCCAGCATGGGTGCGTGGATTACCGATTATTTTGCGGGCTGGGCGGGTGAATGGGGAATGGTGCGCCATTCAAGCTGCAATTACCGATCCCCCGCATTGACCGGCGATGTGACCATCACCACCGGCACAATTTTGGGCAAATTTGTCGATGAAGATGGCCGCTATATGGTGGCGGTGGAATGCAAAATGGCCAATCAGCTGGGCGCAGTTTTGGCCACGGCCAAGGCGGAAATTGAATTGCCGAAACGGCCCGGGTGATGTGTTGCATCCGCGTTGTGACGGTCACAACGCGGATCGTTGTTATTTACAGCCCGACCGTGGCCTGTTGCGCCGCCGTGTAGCGCCCGCCCATAATGGTGATGTCAGCGATGGCCGTTTCCATGCGCGCCATATCATCCGCGTTTAGCGTAACATCCAATGCACCCATGTTTTCTGCCAGATGATGCGGTTGTGTGGTGCCGGGGATGGGGACAATCCACGGCTTGCGCGCCATCACCCACGCGAGGGCGATTTGCGCCGGTGTCGCTTGTTTCTCCGCTGCGATGTGGGTGAGCAAATCAACCATTGGTCGGTTGGCGATGATGGCTTCGGGGGTAAAACGGGGCTGTCCTGCGCGGATATCGCCTGTGGCAAAACGCGCGGTTTCGTCAATTTTGCCTGCCAAATAACCTCTGCCCAGCGGGCTGAACGCCACCAATCCTATGCCCAACTCTTGCACCATAGGCAGGATTTCCGCCTCAATCTCGCGTGTCCACAGTGAATATTCACTTTGTAACGCGGTGACGGGATAGATGGCGTGCGCCCGACGTATAGTCGCGGCTCCAGCTTCGGACATGCCGAAATATTTGACTTTACCCTCTTTAATCAGATCCGCGACTGTGCCAGCGACATCTTCAATCGGTATTTTTGGGTCAACACGGTGCTGGTAAAACAAATCTAGGCAATCAAGCCGCAGGCGACGTAGCGATTCATCGCATACTTTGCGGATATTGTCGGGGTGCGAATTGACCCCGCGTGGGCCGGGGGTGACGGTCATCGCGGGGGTGAGATCAAAGCCGAATTTGGTGGCGATGGTGACTTTCCCTTTGAACGGCTGCAAAGCCTCGCCCACCAGTTCTTCATTGGTATAGGGGCCGTAAACCTCGGCGGTGTCGAACAGGGTAACGCCCGCATCAAAAGCGGCGCGGATCTGGGCAATGGCTTGCTTGCGATCGGTGGGCGGGCCATAGCCGAAATCCAGCCCCATACAGCCATAGCCGATGGCTGATACTTCCAGCCCCAAATTGCCAAGTTTGCGGGTTTGCATGGTGGTATTCCTTAAAATAAATGAAAATAAATGAGGGACTGTCCCCCTTTATTTACGCGGGCAACTGGCCAAAGAAAACCTCGCTCCAATCGCCTTTGGCTATGCCAGTGTAGTGTGGGCCGTGAAAGGGATAGCCCATGATTCCCTGCGCCCAATCCACCGATTTTCCCCAGTCTTGATACCAATCATAC
>JBEAOQ010000268.1:0-6504 GCA_041164845.1 Pseudomonadota bacterium
CAATCGCATCACCCGCCGAGACGATCACCACTGTCGAGCAATCGGTGAAACGGTCGCAATCATAGAGACAGAAGGGCGAGGTTATCATCCGCGCCTCCATATATTCGTCGATGGTCAGCGGTTTTTTGGTGATGGCGCGGGCGCGGGGATTGGCCAAGCCATTGCGATTGGCGTTCAGTGCCACTTGTGCCAATTGTTCGCGGGTCATGCCATAGCGTTTCATATGGCGCATGGCATATTGCGCCACCCAACACGCCGCTGATGTGGCGAAATAGGGGGCGGTCCATTGCGAAGTGCCGCTAACTTCGGTTTGGCGCATGGCGGGAAATTCATCGGGGCGCGACATGGCGGCGGCTTCGTAGACGGTGCGAAAACACAGCACATGCCGCGCTTGGCCGCTGCGCACGGCATCGGCGGCGGAGGCAATGGCGGATAGCTGGGCGGGGATTTCGCCGCCGCCAAAATGCCAGCGGGCTTTGATCCCGAATGCTTCGATAACCTCGTCCACCCCGACCGGTGAAAAGCCCAGATAGCCGTGGCTTTTGCCCGGATAGGAAGCGACGCCGTCAATTTGCGACAGGGTGAGGCCAGCCTCATTAAGCGCTTCGAACACGGCGTCGCGGGTCAGACCCATCGGCGAGCGGGCGACGCGGACACCAACTTCGGATTGGCCAACGCCGGTGATATAGGCTTCGATGGTTTTGGCCATGTTACGCGACCTTTTCAAACACGGGGAAGTGGATACCGTTCTCGGCAATGAATTTTACGCGGACTTTGTCATCAAAATCAATGTCATCGGCGGGGCAATTGACGATGTTGGTGGTCAGGACAACGCCCGGCACACCGTCCAGTCGAACACGGGCGATGATATAGGGAACTTCTAAGCCGGGCATCCATGCTTGGTGGTTGATGGTGAATGTGTCGATTTCGCCAGTGCCGGCCACCGCCGTAGGGGCCATGTTTTCACCTTGGCAATGGCGGCACATCAGGCGCGGGGGATGGGTGAATTGATGGCAATCACCGCATTGCATGATGTTAAGCTGGCCCTGTTCGCCGCCGGTCCAAAAGGCGCGGTTGTCGGCGTCTAATCTGGGGCGGGGGCGCTGGGGTGCAGAGGCGGGTGGTGACATGAGGTTGCTCCGATTGAAATACTTTAGGTCTGTGGTGGGTTTGTGATGGGCAGCACTATATTTCACCGACGCCGCCGCCTTTGGCAGGAACGCACGCGTTGGCGCAGTTCATCGCTACGGGCTTCGGGGGTGACGGATGGGGGCTGGGTTTCAGACATCAATCATCCCTTTTAATTGGGGGCCACCGCCGACCGTCAGTATCTCTCCGGTGATATAGCTGGCGGCATCAGATGCCATAAAACATACGGCTTCGGCCACTTCTTCGGGCCTACCCGGACGGCGCAAGGGAAAGGCGACACATGCCCCGATGGCGTCAAAGCCGGTTTTGGCCCATCCCGCCTGCGCCAGTTCAGTGGCGATCATGCCCGGGGCGACCGCATTGACGCGGATGCCATGCGGCCCCCATTCCGCCGCCATCACCCGGGTAAGCTGTTGTAGCCCCGCTTTGGCCGCCGCATAAGCGCCGACGCCCATGGTGCCATTGACCCCCGCCAATGATGAAATATTGACAATGGCGGCATGAGGGCTGGCTTTAAGGTGCGGATAGGCGGCTTGCGCGCAATAAAATGCCGCCGAAAGGTTGAGCGCCAAATCATTGTCGAAACGGTCAATCGGCATCGAACGTAAGGGGGCATGATAGCCTTTTCCCGCATTGTTAATCAGGATGTCGAGGCGGCCATAGGCGGCGATGGTTCCCTCGATCAAGGCAGCGGCCTGCGGTGCATTGCGGACATCGGTGGCAATGCCGATGCAGCGACGTCCGGTGGTTTCGCGGATTATGGTCGCCATTTTTTCCAACGGTTCGGCTTTGCGCCCCGCCAGCACCAAATCCGCGCCGCGAGCGGCCATCAGCATGGCGGTTGCCGCGCCAATGCCGCTGCCACCGCCGGTGATGATGGCGACGCTGGCGGTGAGGTCATAGGGGTTGGGAATCATGGTTCATTCCTGTGAGATTAATTTCGGAGCAATTGCGCCATATTCCGTTCCATTCCCATATCGTGTCCGCGTTGGTATTTTTAGCCCGCTTGACGGCATGGTAGAAGATGCGAACATAGGGTCAATGAGGCATTCGGCAAATTCGCTGGGGCGGTATGGGTGAGATACTATGG
The DNA here is from genome assembly GCA_041164845.1 of Pseudomonadota bacterium. GTDB lineage: Bacteria > Pseudomonadota > Alphaproteobacteria > Sphingomonadales > Sphingomonadaceae > Novosphingobium. The sequence goes on from JBEAOQ010000268.1 coordinate 2,240, forward strand.
CCGACGATATTCTCGATCTGGGCGGGCAAGTGGCGCTGGTTACGGGTGCGGGGCAGGGGGCTGGGCGCGGGATTGCGCTGGCATTGGCCCAGCATGGCGCGGGCGGAGTGGCGGTCAATGATTTTGTGCTGGACCGGGCCGAGGCAGTGGCCGAGGAAATTCGCAAGCTGGGTGTGGCGGCGGTGGCGGTGCAGGCCGATGTCGGGGATTTGGCATCGGTGCGGGCGATGGCGGACAAGGCGACAGCGGCGCTGGGTGCGCCGACGATATTGGTCAATAATGCGGGCATGGCCGGGCCACATGCGCGAATGGGGTTGACCCAGCAATTTTGGGAAGCTGATCCAGAGGAATGGGGCCGGTTTATGCGCACCAATCTTTATGGGGTGTTTAATTGTTGCCATGCGTTGATCCCCGCTATGGTCGCAGCGCGGATGGGCCGAATTGTGACGATAACATCGGATTCGGGGCGGGTGGGCGAGGCGCGACAGGCAGTCTATTCAGCGGCCAAGGCGGGAGCGGCGGGTTTTGTCCGCAGCATTGCCAAGGAATTGGGGCGTTATGGCGTCACCAGCAATGCGATTTCATTGTCCACCTTGGAACCTCCGATGGAGCCAGATGATTTGGCGGCATTTATGGATAGCGCCCAGTCCAAGGCGCAATTGTCGCGTTATATCATCCGCCGTTATGGTAAGCCGGATGATGTGGCGGCACTGACACTGTTTTTATGTTCGGACGCGGCGGGCTGGATTACGGGGCAGACCTATCCGTTGAACGGGGGGTATAGCGCGGCGATTTAACCAATCCCCATCAACCGCCGGTTCAATTCCGCATCAGCCCCACTGGCGGCGAAATCATCAAAGGCGTGTTCGGTGACGCGGATGATATGGCGGTCAATGAAGGGGGCGCCTTCTGCTGCGCCGACTTCGGGGTGTTTCAGCGCGCATTCCCATTCCAGCACCGCCCAGCCGGGGAAATCATTGGCCGCCATTTTCGAGAAAATTTGGGCAAAATCAATCTGTCCATCGCCCAAGGAGCGGAAGCGGCCCGGACGGTCAACCCATGATTGATAACCGCCATAGACCCCGACGCGGCCATTGGGACGAAACTCGGCATCTTTGACGTGGAAGCATTTGATCCGTTCATGGTAGATGTCGATAAATTGCAGATAATCCAGCTGTTGCAGGACAAAATGCGACGGATCATAGAGAATATTGGCGCGGGGGTGGTTGTTCACCCGATCAAGGAACATTTCAAAGGTTGCACCATCGTGCAAATCTTCGCCCGGGTGGATTTCATAGGCAATATCAACGCCATTTTCATCGAAAATATCAAGGATCGGCATCCAGCGTTTGGCCAATTCGGCAAAGGCATCCTCGATTAAACCCGCTGGGCGCTGGGGCCAAGGATAGAAATAGGGCCAAGCCAAAGCGCCGGAAAAGCTGGCATGAGCGGTCAGGCCAAAGCGCCGCGACGCCACGGCGGCGTTTTTCATTTGCTGCACCGCCCATGCTTGGCGGGCGGCGGGGTTGCCATGCACCGCAGGCGGGGCAAAACCATCGAATTGTGCGTCATAGGCGGGGTGGGTGGCGACCAATTGCCCCTGAAGATGGGTGGATAATTCGGTTATTTGCAAGCCATGTGCGGCAAGGGTTCCGGCCACTTCGTCACAATAATCTTGGCTTTGTGCCGCCTTGTCCAGATCAAACAGCCGCCCATCCCATGACGGAATTTGCACCCCCTTATAACCCAAAGATGCCACCCATTTGGCGATGCTATCGAGCGAATTAAACGGGGCCGTGTCGCCAGCAAATTGCGCCAGAAAAATCGCTGGCCCTTTGATAGTGCGCATTGTTTGGTCCTTAATTTGGAATAGTTAAATCGGCCCAGCCGGAAGGATTGGCGCTGTTTTGCACGCAGACGTCGATAAAGGCCATCGAGCGGACACCTTCATCAATGCCCTGCAACATGGGCGAATCTTCGCCGCGCAGCAATGCGGCAAAATCGCGGTAGATATTGGCGAAGGCTTCGAGATAACCCTCGGGATGGCCGCCCGGGGTGCGGGTGCGCGATGTGGCCCATGCGCCCAAGGATGCATCCCCTGCGCGGATTATTTCGCTGGTGCCGTCGGCGCGGACATGGATCAGGCTGTTGGGGCTTTCCTGTTTCCATTCAAACGCGCCCCGATCGCCATAGATGCGGATGGCCAAGCCATTGGCCTCGCCAAAGCTGATTTGCGAGGCCATTAGCACCCCGCGCGCGCCATTGTTAAACCGCAATAACACCGCAACATCATCATCAAGCAAGCGGCCCGGAACCACGATACCCAAATCGGCCATGATGTGCGTTACCTGAAGGCCGGTGATAAATTCGGCCAGATTAAACGCATGAACGCCGATGTCGCCAATGCAGCCACCTGCGCCCGCCAATTTGGGATCCACCCGCCATTCGGCCTGTTTGCCCTCTGCTGGTTCGGACAGCCAGCCTTGGGGATATTCGACGACGACTTTGCGAATGGTGCCAACCGCGCCCGCCGCGATCCGTGCTTTGGCCTCGCGAACCAAGGGATAGCCGGTGTAGGTATAGGTCAGAGCATAGGGTAGACCGCTGGCGCGCACCGCATCGCGCAATTCCAACGATTCTGCCAAGGTCGCGGTGGCGGGTTTGTCGCTGATGACCGGAATGCCAGCGGCCAAAGCTGCCTTTGCGCTGGGCAGATGGTGGTGGTTTGGCGAGGTAATAGCGACAAATTGCAGGCCATCGCTGCGGGATTTTTCACCTGACAGCAGGCCTGCGACATCGGCATAGGCGCGATCAGGGGCAAGGTGATAGGATGCCCCCGCTTCGGATGAGCGCGCCGCCGTGCTGGCAAAGGCACCGGCCACCAATTCAATTTCGCGGTCCAATTCAGCGGCAATGCGGTGAACCGGCCCGATAAAGGAACCCGGGCCGCCGCCAATCATACCCATGCGTAACCGTGTCATTCTTGCCCCTTGTGATGATGCGTGTGATTATGTCTGTGTATATAATTTGAACAGGCATAAGCGACAGATGACCACAGGGCAATCGCCTAAGCGGCAAATTTGGTGTAAATTTTGAATAATGGTGGACACACTTGGGCTCGAACCAAGGACCCGCTGATTAAGAGTCAGCTGCTCTGCCAACTGAGCTATGCGTCCATCCGGCAAATTTGCCAGCACCCGAATCGGGCCGGTAACGGGCCGGAGACGGGAGCGCTTCCTATAGCGGCTGAATTGGCGGATGGAAGGGGTTTTATTGGTGATTCAACAATTTTAACGCGCCAAACCGCCGCCGCGCTGGCTCCAGCGGTCAACCGCCATCAGCACCCCGATACACAGCATATTGGTCATCATCGATGATCCGCCATGGCTCATAAACGGCAGGGGGATGCCGACAACCGGTGCCAGCCCCATCACCATCGACAAATTGATCGCCACATAGAAAAATATGGTTGTGACCATGCCCGCCGCCAACAGCCGCGAAAAACGGTCGGGGGCGCGGGTGGCGACCCCCATGCCCCAGCGAAAAATCAGCATAAAGACGATAATGACAAACAAACCGCCCAACATCCCCCATTCTTCGGCCATGGTGGCAAAGACAAAATCGGTTTGCGGTTCGGGCAAATATTGCAAATGGCTTTGGCTGCCATTGCCCAGGCCTTTGCCGAAAAAGCCGCCCGAGCCGATGGCGATTTTCGATTGGGTGATATGATAGCCCGCACCAAGCATATCCGCTTCGGGATCAAGAAACACCGTAACCCGTTTGCGCTGATAATCATGCAACACGAAAAAATAGGCGAGCGGGGCAATGATTGCCGCCGCTGCACCGCCGCTTAGGAACCACCAGATCGGCACGCCGGATAGGAAAATCAGGACAACTGCGCCAAAGGAAATCGCCAGACCCGTGCCCAGATCGGGCTGGGCCATCACCAACAGAGCGGGCACGGCCAATAAGCCGACAGCGGGCAGCAAAGCCCGCCAGCTGGAGATCAGATTGGGCGGCAGGGAATCATAAAACCGCGCCAAAACCAGCACAATCGCCGGTTTCATCAGTTCCGATGGTTGCAGAGTCATAAAGCCCAAATTGAGCCAACGCTGGCTGCCGCCGCGAATCCCGCCGATAATTTCCACCAGCACCAGCATCACCACCAAGATGCCATAGATCGGATAGGCGGCCTGTTTGAACAGATCACGCGGGAGCAGGGCGACCACACCGGCCATGGTCAGAAAAACGGCAAAATGAATTAA
>JBEAOQ010000269.1:0-3940 GCA_041164845.1 Pseudomonadota bacterium
TGGTTTATACAATTGATGTCACGCTGGCGGATGAAGGCGCAATTCTGGCGCGCCACGCCGATGATCCCCATATCCGCCCCACCCCCGACACGGTTTACCGCCCGCCAATCACCGCACCGCATGGCTGGAACGGCACACGCCCGGTGGTTATCGGCACCGGCCCTTGCGGGATCCTTGCGGCACTGATCCTTGCCCAAATGGGGTTCCGCCCGATCATTCTGGAACGCGGCAAGGCGGTGCGGGCGCGCACCAAAGATACGTGGGGATTGTGGCGCAAAAACATCTTGCAACCGGAATCCAATGTCCAATTTGGTGAAGGCGGCGCGGGGACATTTTCCGATGGCAAATTATACAGCCGGATCAAAGACCCCCGCCATTTGTCGCGCAAAGTATTGACCGAGTTTGTCAAAGCCGGTGCGCCCGCCGAAATCCTGACCGAAGCCCATCCGCATATCGGCACATTCCGGCTGGTGACGATGGTGATGAGCATCCGCGACACCATCGAAGCACTGGGCGGCGAATATCGTTTTGAAACCCGTGTCGATGATTTCGACATTGCCACCGCGCCCGACGGCAGCCGGACAATGCGCGGGCTGCACCTGTCCACCGGCGACTATCTTGCCGCCAATCAGGTCGTGCTGGCAGTGGGCCACAGCGCCCGCGACACGTTCCAAACTCTGTATGATCGCGGTGTCCATGTCGAAGCCAAACCCTTTGCCATTGGCCTGCGCATTGAACATCCGCAAAGCTGGATTGACACGGCACGGTTTGGGCCGTTTGCTGGCAATGACATCCTTGGCGCGGCGGCCTATGCCCTGTCGCATACCGCCCGCAATGGCCGGACGGTTTACAGCTTTTGCATGTGCCCGGGCGGCACGGTGGTCGCCGCCGCCAGTGAGGAAGGCCGCGTGGTCACCAATGGCATGAGCCAATATTCGCGGGCGGAACGCAACGCCAATTCAGGGATTGTTGTCGATGTCACGCCCGAACGCGATTTCCCCGGCGGGCCATTGGCGGGCATCGCGTTTCAGCGCAAATGGGAAGAGCGGGCCTTTGTCGCGGGCGGTGGCACCTATGCCGCACCGGCACAGAAATTGGGCGATTTTTTGGTGGGGAAACCATCATCGGCATTGGGCGTGGTTATTCCATCCTATAAACCATCGGTGAAATTAACCGATTTGGCGGATTGTCTCCCCGATTATGTGATCGAAGGCATCCGCGAAGCTCTGCCGGTGTTTGGCCGGCAAATTCCCGGTTATGACCACCCTGATGTCGTGCTGACCGGCGTCGAAACCCGCAGTTCTTCGCCGATTCGCATCACCCGTGGCAAGGATTGCATGAGCCTGAACACCCACGGCCTCTACCCCGCTGGCGAAGGCGCGGGCTATGCCGGCGGGATTTTATCGGCGGCGGTCGATGGGATCAAAGTGGCCGAGGCTTTGGCGGCGCACCTTATCGCTACACCCAGCTAGCTCCCCACACACCCCGTTCGTCCTGAGCCTGTCGAAGGACTGTTCTTCTTTTCTCACTTTGAAATTTTCTCCATGTCTCAAAACCAAAATTATGATGCCATCATCATCGGCGCAGGGGCGGCGGGGCTGTTTTGTGCGGCCCAAGCGGGCCAGCGCGGGCGGCGGATATTGCTGCTTGACCATGTCGGAGAGGCGGGGCGTAAGATATTGATTTCAGGGGGAGGTCGCTGCAACTTTACAAACATACATACCGACCCCACCCGATTTTTGTCACAAAATTTACATTTCGCCAAATCGGCGCTTAGCCGCTATACCCCGCAGGATTTTCTCGCCCTGATTGAACAGCACCATATCGCGTGGCATGAAAAAACTTTGGGCCAATTGTTTTGCGATGGCTCGGCGCGGCAGATTGTCACCATGTTGCTGGATGAATGTGCCAAAGGCGCGGTGGAGCAGGATTTTCACCCAGAAATTCGCGATATTTCCCACCGCGACGGGCAATTTCACCTGACCCTCAACACCCGCACCGCCACTGCGCCGCAGCTGGTTATCGCATCCGGCGGCCCCGCTATCCCCAAGCTGGGGGCGACCGGTTTTGCCTATGAATTGGCGCGGCAATTTGGCCTGAAAGTGGTGCAGCCGCGCCCGGCTTTGGTGCCGCTGACCCTCAGCAATGATGATATTCTGTTCCGCGAATTATCGGGTGTATCCGCCGATGTCGTGGCCACATCGGGCAAAGCCGCCTTCCGCGAAGCCGCTTTGTTCACCCATCGCGGGCTGTCCGGCCCGGCCATTCTTCAGGCGTCATCCTATTGGCAGCATGGCCAGCCGGTGCGGATCAATTTCCTGCCCGATTCCGCCCCAGATTGGCTGATCCATGTCAAACACACCCGCCCAAAGGCGCATTTGCGCAAAATTCTAGCCGAAACCCTGTCCGAACGGCTGGCTTTGCGCCTGTCCGACCTGCTTGGCATATCCACCGAACTGGGCCAAACCCCCGACCGCGCCTTGATCGCCGCCCAATCACGGCTAGCGGATTGGCATTTCACCCCAAATGGCAGCGAAGGCTATGCCAAGGCGGAGGTTGCAGCGGGGGGCATCAGCACCGCTGAATTATCGTCAAAAACAATGGAATCGCGGCGGGTGCCGGGGCTGTTTGCGATTGGCGAAGCGGTTGATGTGACCGGCTGGTTGGGCGGGTATAATTTCCAATGGGCTTGGGCCAGTGCATATGCGGCAGCACAGGCATTGTAAAACAACCATTATAGCGGCTTATTTACCGGCTGATCCTTCTCCGCCTTGCTGCGTAAATCCATCAAGCTGGTTTGTTTGCTGCGGCCAAACACCCATTGCCACGCCTTGAATCGCGCAGCATTTTTGCGCTGAATGACCCCGCGCCGTTTCAATTCGGCGGCCCAGCGGCGTTCGTTCCAAATATACAGCCAGATAGCGCCCACAGGCACACCAATCAAAATCGGCCAGAACCAAAGCGGGATAATTTCAGTGTGGAACATGGGAACTGGGGAACCTCGCAGAATCGGCCAAATGCTATAGCGTGTAAACGCCAACTCCCCCTAGCCACATAATCTTGATTTTATGACAATGAGTCAAGCTCTTTCGCAACTGCGGCATAGCTGAAACCGTATCATCCATAGACATCACCCGACCAATTCGCCAGTATCGCGCCCTCTGCCCGATATGGCCGCAGCCGCAGCGGGTGTGCCGGTTGGGACGCGGATTTAACAGGCTAGAGCGGGGGCGGATTGTCCACCCCCGCCCATCTGTTTTTCGCCTATTACGCGCTAAGGCTAACCGGAACTTTGCCACCATTGGCAGCCAGCTGTTCCATCACTTTTTTGTGCAGCCAGATATTCATCGTTGCCGAATCATCTGTATCGCCGGTGTAGCTAAGCTCTTTCGCCAATTCCTTGCGATGACCAAGGCTGGAATCCAAATCGAGCAGCTTCATCAAATCGACAATCGAGGTTTCCCAATGTAGCTCGGCACCGCTGGCTGCACGCTTGGCGTTTAGCACCGCTTCAACATCAACCGGCGCAGCCGGGGCCGCCGCCACTGGAGCTGCCGCCGCTACTGTTCCGCCTTCAGCAGGTGCAGCTGCCGCAGGTGCCGCTGCGCTATGACCAAAAATTTTGTCTTTAATCGTTGAAAAAATACCCATGTTGCAACCTCCATGCGGGAATCGGCCCGCAGTCCGTCAACCATAATTAGCACAAAGCCCTATCATGTTGGAGTCACTGTGGCGGGCGATGGCTGAATGAAAGCTGACACAATTCACCGTGTTTTTTTGGGGCATTTTTGGGTAAAAATTCATACCACCCGAAAAATTTGCACCTCGACCGCAAAATCTCCAGTTCCCATCCCCATCTTTAGCGTCCCGATATAAACGCCTTCATTCAACCATTGATGCGCACCGATGGGGGCAATAAAACGCGGCGATGTCACCATGC
>JBEAOQ010000270.1:0-2539 GCA_041164845.1 Pseudomonadota bacterium
TGTTCCTACAACCGTCTGAACGGCAGCCATGCCTGTGATAATGATTGGCTGTTGAACACGGTGCTGAAGCGCGATTGGGGCTTCAAGGGCTTTGTTATGTCCGATTGGGGCGCGGTGCCCAGCCTGTCAACCGCGCTGCACGGCTTGGATCAGCAATCGGGCGCAGAGCTTGACCCGGCGGTGTTTTTCGACAAGCCTCTTGCCGAAGCAGCGGCGAAGGATGCCGCCACCAAGGCGCGGCTGGCCGATATGAACCGGCGGGTGTTATATGCGATTTATGCCAATGGTGTAGATCAGCCCGCGCCGAAATCTGCGATAGATTTCAAAGCGAATGGTGATGTTGCCGAAGCTGCGGCCAAAGAGGGCATCGTGCTGTTGCGCAATCAGGCGGGTGCCCTGCCACTGGCGGTATCGGCCAAACGGATTGCGGTGATCGGTGGTTATGCAGATACGGGCGTGCTGTCGGGCGGCGGGTCATCGCAGGTGCAGGGCCAAGGTGGCCCGGCATTGGCATTGCCACTGGGCGGTGAGGGGATGTTCGCTGGTTTTATTTCACAGCAATATCACCGCTCATCCCCATTAAAAGCGATGAAGGCGCGGGCGCCGGGCACAACATTTGCCTACCGTGATGGACGCTATATTGCCGATGCGGTGGCGGCGGCGAAACAGGCCGATGTGGCGATTGTCTTTGCCACGCAATGGGCCGCCGAGGGTATCGACGCGGGTGATTTGAACCTGCCAAATGGCCAAGACGCGCTGATCGCGGCGGTGGCCGAGGCCAATCCGCATACTATTGTTGTGTTGGAAACCGGCGGGCCGGTGGTGATGCCGTGGCTGGATAAAACCGCTGCGGTTATCGAGGCATGGTATCCCGGTGCGCGTGGCGGCGAAGCCATTGCAGCCGTATTATATGGCGATACCAATCCTTCGGGGCGTTTGCCGGTGACATTTCCCGCCAGCGTGGCGCAGCTGCCGATACCCGAACTGCCGGGTCAGGGCACCATCGACCCAGATTTTCAGGGGCGGCCCAAGGGCGGTGAGGCGCTGTCGCTGGATTACAGCAATGAGGGATCGGATGTTGGCTATCGCTGGTATGCGCGCAAGGGTCTGAAACCGCTGTTCGCCTTTGGCTATGGGTTGTCCTATACCAGCTTTGAGCATAGCGGGCTTAGCGTCACATCTGGGAAGGCGATCACCGCCAGCTTTACCCTGCGCAACAGCGGCGCGCGTGCGGGAGCAGATGTGGCGCAGCTCTACCTGATTGCGGCAAATGGCAAAGCCCAGCTGCGGTTGGCGGCCTTTGAAAAAGTGTCGCTGGCAGCGGGTGAGAGCAAGCAGATAGGTGTAACGATTGATCCACGCTTGCTGGCTGATTGGAAAGACGGCAGCTGGTCGATTCCGGCCGGCGCTTATTCCTTTGCCATTGGCGATGATGCCGAACATCTTGGCCCTGCGGTTACGGTGAAAATGGCAGCACGCAACTGGCGGGATAGCCCCCTCCCTTGAGGGGAGGGGGTGGGGCCGACCTGTTTATTTTGCTTACGTTTTACACAGGGTCAAAAATAGGCGCACCGCGTTCGGCGCGCAGCGATAGGATCGTCCGGCCATCAATATCACTGATACCATATTCACCGGCCAATTCGGCATTGATAAAGGTGCCGCCGCTCTTGGCCATCACATGGGCATCAGCGGCCAGTGCGGCGATGACACGACCCGGAAATTCAGGCGAACTGCCCGCTGCGGCATTAAGCTGCGCAGCCATACCGGGCACGTTTTTGAGGTTTTCTTGGGCGCGTTCGGTGGTGGTAAAGCCCTGCCACAGCGATAACGAGGCGACACCATGCGGTTTGAGTTCCACCGCCATATCGCGGGCCATGCGGTCGGTTGCCGATTTGGTGGTGCCAAATATCACGTCATAGGTATAGGTGCGGCCGACATAGCCCGACATGGCGACAATCAGCCCCGATTGTTGCGGCACCATGATTTTGGCGGCATGATGCGCAGCAACAAAGGCAGCACGCAGGCCGGTATCGCAAATCTCCCAATTCGCCAGCGATTTTTCCCAGAAAGGCTTGCGCTCGGTCATTTCCTGCGGGATGGCCATGGCATTATTGACCAGAATATCCAGCCGCCTCTGTTCGGATTGCACTTGCGCAAACAAAGCAGCAATCGCCGCATCATCCAGCAGATCAAGCGCAACACCTATCGCTTTGCCGCCGCGTTTTTCCACCTCGGCCACGGTTTCCGCAATCGAGCCGGGCAGGGCGTGCCCGCCCGCATTTACCGTGCGTGCGGTAACATAGACCGTCGCGCCCTGCTCGGCCAGAACACAGGCGATACCCTTGCCAATCCCGCGACTGGCTCCGGTGATGACCGCTACTTTGCCTGATAACGCGCCCATTATGCCGGCCGCTGGCTAAAGAAAACCTCGCTCCAATCGCCTTTGGCTATGCCAGTGTAGTGTGGGCCGTGAAAGGGATAGCCCATGATTCCCTGCGCCCAATCCACCGATTTTCCCCAGTCTTGATACCAATCATAC
>JBEAOQ010000271.1:0-2792 GCA_041164845.1 Pseudomonadota bacterium
GATGCGGTTTTGGCTTTGCTTGGCCCGCGTGGATTTACCCGGGATGAGGCGGTGATTGCGCCGTGGTTGCTCGATTGGCGGGGGCGGTATCAGGGGCGGGCTTTGGGCTTGGCGTCACCGGCGGATGTCGGCGAAGTGTCTGGTTTAATGCGGCTTTGCCATGAATATGGCGTGGCGGTGGTGCCGCAGGGGGGCAATAGCGGCATGTCGGGCGGGGCGACGCCATCGGCGGATGGCGGGCAATTGTTGCTGTCGCTGCGGCGGTTGAATGCGATGGGCGCGGCCGATTTGGACAGCCGCCAGATTAGCTGCGGTGCAGGCGTGGTTTTGCAAAATCTGCATGAGGCGGCGGCGGCGGCGGATCTGCGCTTTCCGTTGACATTGGGCGGCAAGGGGTCGGCGACGATTGGCGGGCTGATTTCCACCAATGCCGGTGGGACGCAGGTGTTGCGGCATGGCACGATGGGCGCGCAAGTGGTCGGGTTGGAGGCAGTTTTGGCCGATGGCAGCGTGTTTTCGGCGCTGACGCCGTTGAAAAAAGACAATCGCGGGTTTGATTTGAAGCAATTACTGATCGGGTCTGAGGGTACTTTGGGAATTATTACGGCGGCGACGTTGAAATTGGTTCCGGCGATTGCCGATCGGGCGGTGGTCTGGGCTGGGGTGGCCAGTCTGGCCGATGCGCGGCGGCTGTTGCTGCATTGCGCCGATGCGGTGGGCGATGTTTTGGAAGGGTTTGAGGTTTTGCCGCAGGATTGTTTGGATGCGGTGTTGGATTATTTGCCCGATTCGCGGGCGCCATTGGCACAGCGGCATGATTGGTATGCGCTGATCGAGGTGGTGGCAGAACGCGGACATAAGGCAGGCGGGGATGCGGATGATTTGTTGGCAAGCGTCGAAGCGATGCTGGCCGAAGCATTTGACGCGGAATTGCTGGCGGATGCGGTGATCGCCGCGAATGAGACGCAGGCCGAGGCTTTTTGGGCCTTGCGCGATGCAATTGCTCCGGCGGAGCGGGCAATTGGCCCGGCGATGCAGCATGATATTTCGGTGCCGGTCGATAAGATGCCGGAATTTGTTGCAATGGCGATTCCGGCTTTGGAACGGCATTGGCCCGGGGTAAAAGCGGTTGCTTTTGGCCATTTGGGCGATGGCAATGTCCATTTTCATGTGCTGGCGCCCAAGGGCGCGGAGCGCGGGGTGTGGGAAGCGGACGACGGCAAGGCGATTAGCCGTGAGGTGCATGATTTGGTGGCGCGGTGGCAGGGGTCGATTTCCGCCGAGCATGGCATTGGCCAAATGAAGCGCGATGAATTGGCGCGGTTGAGCGATTCGGTGCGGTTGGAGATGATGCGGGCGGTGAAAGCGGCGCTTGATCCAAAGGGATTGTTGAATCCCGGCAAGCTGGTTCCACTTGCGCCAAATCAAATGGCGGATTAAAGGCGCAAACCTTTACAACCTGAAACATCACCCGAAACATATATTACGGAGAGAAAACCATGGCCAGCGTGCCGCAGAACGCCAATTTGCCGCTGTTCTACCAAGATCTGGCCCCGCTTAACAGCCGTGACCATGCCACTTGGAAGACCCGTTCCACCGACAAAGCCAGCTGGCTGGTGGGTCAACATGCGGTGCCGCTGACGGTGGAAGAATTTCCCCAAGCGCAGCGCAATTTTCCGATTGTGTTCTCATCGGGTGATGAGCCAGTGCCTTTGGCGCTGTTGGGGTTGAATGAAGGGGTCAATGTTTTTGTCGATGACGAAGGCAAGCTGACCGATCCGGTCTATGTTCCGGCCTATGTTCGGCGCTATCCATTTTTGTTGGCGCGGTTGACCCCGGATGCGGAAGAGCTGTCGTTGTGCTTTGATCCGCATAGTGATTTGATTGGCGCATTTGACGATGGCGCGGGTTTGTTTGACGGTGAAGTGCCATCGGAAGCCTGCAAAAATATGCTGCAATTTTGTGAGCAATTTGAAGAGGCTGGCGCACGGACTGGGGCATTTATGGCCGAGCTGAAAAAGCATGATTTGTTGATGGAAGGCGAAGTGTCGATCCAGCAAGAAGGTTTGGAACAGCCCTTTATCTATCGCGGTTTTCAGATGGTCAATCAGGAAAAATTGCAAGATATGCGCGGCGATGTGTTGCGCGGTTGGAACCAAAGCGGGCTGTTGCCGCTGATTTTTGCCCATCTGTTTTCGCTGGAATTGATGCGTGATATTTTTGCGCGTCAGGTGCAATTGGGCAAGGGGCCAGTGCCGGTTCCAATGCTTAACGCATGAAATAAGCGGGATTGATGGCTTTTTTGGGTGTGTTGAGTTGAGGTAAAGTCGTCGCCCCGTGCTTGACACGGGGCTGGGCTTATTTGCGCGGCAACCGACGATGTTGATTTTTCAGCGTTATTCTCTGAGTCTCAACACGCCCTAATTTCCTAGAGTGTTTTCGAGTGAGGTGGAATCACCGAACGGCTCGGAAAACACGACAAACAAAGGAAAATTTAGAGTCGTTCTGATTGAATCTGAACCAGAACGACTCTAAAAATTACACCGATTGGGATTATCGACAATCAAATAGCGGGTTTCGAGATTGGATGGCCTTCAAAGGATAGCCAAGCCCCGTGTCAAGCACGGGGCGACGAAGATTGTTTTATCTAAAGTCGTCGCTTTTTAAAGTTCATTTTCAGGGCTTGAAAGCGCGGCCATTCCGACTTACATGGATGTCATTCTGTCGGACTACCCTCATGGTCCGGCGGGATAGGTTCCTTTGGCACCTCCTCCCTGAACCTTGGCCACCTC
>JBEAOQ010000272.1:0-11811 GCA_041164845.1 Pseudomonadota bacterium
CGCCACGGAAACGGCGCTTGGCCCGATTGACATCCATATGAACAATGCAGGATTGCTCCACAGCGGCCATATCGAAGACTTCCCGCCCGCCGAATGGGAGCGGATGTTTGGGGTCAATCTGTTCGGCGCGGTGCGGGCCAATGCGCTGATCCTGCCCAAAATGTTGGCGCGTGGCAGTGGTTATATCGTCAACACCGCCAGCTTTGCCGGTCTCTACCCCTATGCCACCAACCGCATCCCCTATGCCGCATCCAAAGCCGCGCTGATTTCGATGAGCGAAAATATGGCGTTATATCTGGAACCGTTGGGTATTCGGGTCAGCGTGCTCTGCCCAGGGCCGACTTTCACCACTTCGGTTGCCGGAATGAAGAGCTTTGGCGAAAACCCCATCATGCGTGGCCCCGGTGCCGATCTGGCGGTCAAAAGCCAAGAGGACGTCGCCATTATTCTGGCCGACGCGATGCAAGCGGGCCAGATCATCGTCCCCACCCATGACCAAGGCTGGGACACGATCAAAGCCCACGCCGCCGCTCCAGACGCCTTCATCCGCGCCAAAATCACCGATTTTGCCCAAGGCAATAGCGGCTTACCTGGGCGTTAGAAATTTGGTTCGCGCAGAGGCGCAGAGAGAATGTGCCAAGCTGCAAGCATATTTGAGCAAGCCAATCTTCTTTTTGATGTAAAATTTCGATTATCCCTCAAGAACGATTTCTCTGCATCTCTGCGCCTCCGCGCCTCTGCGCGAATCATTCTTTTCTCACAACCCAATCAGCGCCGGATCACCGCCCTGCGCCATAATATTGACCGACACGCTGCGCTCATGGCAAAACCGCAGCAAAGCATGTGGCCCGCCCGCTTTCGGCCCGGTGCCCGACAGGCCCAACCCGCCAAACGGCTGCACCCCCACCACCGCGCCAGTCATCGCCCGGTTCACATAGATATTGCCCGCTGGCACCAGCGCGCTGATCCTCTGGGCAAAGCTATCCAACCGGCTGTGAATCCCCAAAGTCAGGCCATAACCCCGCGCCGCCAAACGCCGCGCATAATCATCCAATTGTTCAGGGCGATAGCGGCAAATATGCAATATCGGGCCAAACACCTCACGCTCCAAAAAGTCCGGTTCACGCACCTCGGCAATCACCGGCGCAAAATAATGCCCTTCCGCCCCTGCCCCCTCATGCCGCGCCACAATCACCGCCTCACGCTCCAATCGCGCCACATGCGCATTCAATGCCGCAACTGCCTCGGCATCAATTACCGGCCCAATATCGCTGGCGCAATCCACAGGATCGCCCACCACCCGCACCGCCAAGGCCCCGACCAATCCAGCAATCATGTCATCGGCGCGTTCCACTGGCAAAAACACCATCCGCAGCGCCGAACATCTTTGCCCCGCCGAACCAAAAGCCGATGTCATCACATCATCCACCACCTGTTCGGTCAGCGCAGTGGTATCGACAAACATCGCATTCAGCCCGCCGGTTTCGGCAATAAACGGAATGATCGGCCCGTCGCGGCCCGCAATCGCCCGGTTGATCGCCCAAGCCGTGTCGGTGCCGCCGGTGAAAGCCACCCCCGCGATCAAAGGATGCGCCACCAGCGCTGCGCCAATCACCGCCCCATCTCCGGGCAATAATGCCAGCAAATCGGCATCCAGCCCCGCCGCATGAAACAGCCGCACCGCCGCCGCCGCAATTAAAGGCGTTTGCTCGGCCGGTTTGGCAATCACCGCATTACCCGCCGCCAAAGCCGCCGCGATCTGGCCAGTAAAAATCGCCAAGGGGAAATTCCACGGCGATATACAAGCAAACACCCCGCGCCCCGTCAACCCCCAACTATTAACCTCACCCACCGGCCCTTGCAACACCCGCGCCGTGCCAAATTGCGCCCGTGCCAGCCCCGCATAATAACGACAAAAATCCACCGCCTCACGCAGTTCGGCAATGGCATCTGGGCGGGTTTTGCCGCCTTCCAATCCCAGTAGCGCGATCAGCTCATCGCCGTTCACAACCAGCGCATCCGCCATTTTATCCAGCACATCCGCACGGGCATCCCCGCCTACCCGATCCCAAGCCCCCTGCGCCGCCGCCGCCTTTGCCGCCGCCAATTCCACATGATCCGGCGCGGCATCGCCCACTTCGCCAATATTGCGCTGCCTATCCGCTGGGCTAAACACCCGCCGCGCTTCCCCCGCCAACATCACCCCGCCGACAATCGGGCCAGCCGTCAGATTCCCCGCCATACACGCCGCAACCGCCGCATCCGCCGCCGCCCGCACTACGCTTTGCGTCCAATCGCGCCCTTGCGGATTACGCCGCCCATCGGCATATATATTGCGCGGCAAAGCAATCCGCGCATGACGCTCCGGCCAAGCCGCCAGCGTGGCCATCGGGTCGGCGACAACCTGCGCCACCGGCACATTTTCATCCAGCAAAGCATGAACAAACGAGCTATTCGCGCCATTTTCCAACAATCGCCGCACCAGATAGGGCAGCAAATCATCATGCCCCCCAACCGGCGCATAGGTGCGGATCCGCAAGGGGTCATAATGCGCAGTTGCCGCCGCATACAGCGCCTCACCCATACCCTGCAACCTTTGGTGTTCAATGCTCACACCTGCCCCCGCGCTGGCACCCGCCGCCATATGCCGCACCGCCGCCAGCGTATGCGCGTTATGCGTGGCAAATTGCGGAAACAGCGCCGGACTGGCGGCAATCAGCGCCTTGGCACAGGCCAGATAGGCGACATCGGTGGCTGCCTTAGTGGTAAATACCGGATATTCCGGCATCCCCAAAACCTGCGCTTGCTTAATCTCGCTGTCCCAATAGGCCCCCTTGACCAGCCGCACCATCATCCGCCGCCCACTGCGCTGCGCCAGATCAGCCAGCCCCGCAATCACCGCTAAACCACGCTTTTGATACGCCTGCACCACCACGCCCAGCCCTTGCCAATCGCCCAAAGCACGCTCATGCGCCAGCCGATCAATCAGCTTCAACGACAGCACCAGCCGATCCGCCTCCTCGGCATCAATCGCCAAATTGATATTGTGCCGCGCCGCTTGCCGCGCCAAATCCAGCAATCGCGGATATAATTCCCGAAAAACCCGCTCCTCCTGCACCGCCTCATATCGCGGGCACAGCGCCGATAATTTCACCGAAATACCGTGACCTCGCTCTGGCCCCATACCCGCCGCCCGTGCGCCAACAGCCGCAATCGCCTCGGCATATTTGACCATATGCCGCAACGCATCCGTTTCACTGCGCGCCCCCTCGCCCAGCATATCAAATGAACAGGTCAGGCCTTCGTGCTCCGCCCGACTCAACGCCTCATCAATCGTCCGGCCCACGACAAATTGCTCGGCCATAATCCGCATCGCCGCCATCACCGCATTGCGGATAATCGGCTCGCTGGCCCGCGCCATCATCCGTTTTATCACCGCGCCCAAATCACGCCCCGTTTCGGCATCAATCTGAATCAGCTTGCCAGTCAGCATCAACCCCCAAGTCGAGGCATTTATCAGCAAACTGTCCGAATGACCCAAATGGCTGGCCCAATCCGCCGGCCCCAGTTTTTCGGCAATCAGCAAATCGCGGGTGGCAGCATCGGGGGTGCGCAGCAAAGCCTCGGCCAAACACATCAGCGCCAGCCCTTCGCGGGTGCCAAGCGAAAATTCCTTGAGAAATCCCTCAACCACCCCCTCGCGCTTGGGCGATTGCCGTGCCTGTGTCACCAGCTTTGCCGCATCGGCATGGATCGCATCCCGCGCCGCCCCATCCAACGGCGCAGCTGCCAATAAATCGCCCACCATCCGGCGTTCATCGGCAAATTTCAATCTGTCGAGATCATCCCATTCCGTGAACCGCTCCATCGCAGCCTCCAGATTTATAATGAGATTTTCTATAGAAGGTAAATCACTCCCACTCAATCGTTCCCGGCGGCTTGCTGGTGTAATCATAGACCACGCGGTTTATGCCCTTGACCTCATTGATAATCCGCGTCGCCACCCGGCTTAAAAACGCCGCCTCAAAGGGGTAAATATCCGCCGTCATGCCATCGGTGCTGGTCACCGCCCGCAACGCACAAACATTGTCATAGGTGCGATGATCGCCCATCACCCCCACCGTTTTCACCGGCAGCAACACCGCAAAAGCCTGCCATATCTGGTCATACAGCCCAGCATTGCGGATTTCTTCCAGATAGACCGCATCGGCTTGGCGCAAAATATCGCACCGCTCGCGCGTCACCTCACCCGGAATCCGGATCGCCAACCCTGGCCCAGGAAACGGATGCCGCCCGACAAAAATCTCCGGCAGGCCCAATTCGCGGCCCAACACCCGCACCTCATCCTTGAACAATTCGCGCAAAGGCTCGACCAGCTGCATGTTCATCCGTTCGGGCAAGCCGCCAACATTGTGGTGGCTCTTGATCGTCACACTTGGCCCGCCGGTAAACGACACGCTCTCAATCACGTCAGGATAGAGCGTCCCCTGCGCCAGAAAATCCGCCCCGCCAATCGCTTTGGCCTCGGCTTCAAACACATCAATAAAGGTTTTGCCGATAAATTTTCGCTTGGCCTCGGGGTCGGTCAATCCCGCCAAACCATCCATAAATTGACCCCGCGCATCGACCACCACCAGCGGAATATTATAGTGGTTGCGGAACAATTCCTCGACCTGCTCGCGTTCATTCAGCCGCAAAATCCCCCCGTCAACAAACACACAGCTTAGCTGTTCACCAATCGCCTCATGGATCAACACCGCCGCCACCGCCGAATCGACCCCGCCCGATAAGCCGCAAATTACGCGTCCTGCCCCAACCTGTGCCCGTATTTCGGCAATTTTCGTCTTGCGAAATTCGGCCATGGTCCAATCACCGGCCAACCCGCAAATCCTATGGACAAAATTGCCAATCAGCTTGGCGCCATCGGGGGTATGCACGACTTCGGGGTGAAACATCGTGGTGTAATATCGCTTCGCCTCGTTCACACAGATGGCAAAGGGCGCGTTGGGCGATGTGCCAATCACTTCAAACCCATCGGGCGCTTGGGTCACGCGGTCACCGTGGCTCATCCACACCGGATAGCTGCCGCCCACCTGCCAGAACCCGTCAAACAAAGGACTGGCTCTCAGAATTTCCACATCCGCCCGGCCAAATTCCGCCGCATGGCCACCCTCGACCACCCCGCCCAATTGGGTGCATAATGTTTGCTGGCCATAGCAAATTGCCAAAATCGGCAGACCCGAATCAAAAATTACCTGCGGCGCACGCGGACTGCCATCATCCATCACCGAAGCTGGCCCACCGGAAAAAATAACCCCCTTGGGCTGCATCCGCAAAAACGCCGCCTCGGCGGAATTAAACGGGGCAATTTCCGAATAAACCCCCGCCTCGCGCACCCGCCGCGCAATCAGCTGGGTAACTTGGCTGCCGAAATCGACAATTAGGATCGAATCTGATGGTTGAATAGACATGGCGGCGCGTTAATCCCCCCGTGCCATCCTGTCCAGTCGCTGAGCTATTGGGTGGGAGTGTGATGATATTACACAGAGCCAAAAAAGCCCTCCCCTTGAGGGGGGGGAGGGCTATCGCATATGACCGACAGAAAAGAAAAAAGGGGTTCATACAGAGACGCTGAGAAGAAGGGAGGACGCAGAGATATTGTAAAATGTTGAGAAAACTATGCCGAGCATCGAAAATGGGATAATTTATGGGATTTCATCCAGTCCCCCCTCTGCGGCTCCCTTTTTCCTCCGCGTCTCTGCGTGAACCCCTTTCTAAAAACTATATGCGATAGCCCTGCCCTTGGTTTGGTGGGGGTGTCCTTCCCGTGATGTAATTACCGCCTCACGCAGTCCAGCTATAGATTACCCCTTCTCTCAGGGGAAAATTCTTCACCCATCAAACCGCGCTTTCGGGGCAAATTTTATCGCGGCACAATCACCAATGCGCTTATCTTTCACTTGCTTAACAGTCAGTTTTTCCGCGTCGTCCTTGGAAACCCCCTCGACATTGACCGGCACCATCATACAACTTTCGCGGATATTGCTCATAATCGCATCAAAAGCCGCCGAATCATCCGTCACTGCCATCTCATGCGCCGCATCTGGGGCTTGGAACATTTTGCTGGGATCCATCCCCAAACAATCAAAAGCCGCACTGACCGTGGGTTTCGAATCCATCGCCCCACAGCCGCCGACCAACTGATGCGCCTGAATTTCCAATGCTGACCGCCGCACCGCCGCCGCACTGTGCAAACCATCCGCTGCCGCAAAGACCAGCTTGGCCGCACCCCAAGCCGCAGGCAAAACCTGCCCACCTTTCAAACTGTCCAGAAATTTTTTCGCCTGTTGCTGTGGCAAAGCCATCACCGCCAAATAAAATACTTGGCGCTCCATATTGGGAATGTCAGATTCGAAATTCACTTCATAGGTCAGACAGTTAACCCGATCCGCAACCGCCACTTTCAAATCACACGCGAATTTTTTGGCGGTGGTGGGATTGGTCGATGGCATGGCATATCCCGCCAAAATGTTAATTTCATCCGCCGCCGCAATCACCGCCTGCGCATAGGCCTCATCGCCCTTGCTGCCATGGCTATTGACCGTGCCTGCCCGCGCCAGCATCGCCACCACCATCGCGCTGCGCATCACCACCAGTTTTTTATCACCCGATGCATCAAACAACCGCCGATCCAGCAAAGACCCCGTATAGCCCGCCGTGTGGTGCAAATCTGAGCGGATTGCCGCACAGCCGCTTAAAGCCATCGACACCACCGCCAAAGCCGAAACCAAAATTTTGCGCATCACCATTCCCCGAATCACAAACGCCAAGGCACCATCAATCATGTAATCCACATGTAGGAAAGTTATTTTCCTAGAGCGGGCCGTGTTAAATCTGAACCGGACTGCCCGCTCTAATTATGTGTTGTCGCATCGTTAACAGCTGAAAACCGGTTGCCACCCTTCGACAGGCTCAGGACATGCTTTTCAACGCGATGCTCTAAACGGAATAGCGGATGCTATAGTTTTTGATCCACTCAACCGTTTTGACCAGGCCGCCAAACGGATAGAAATGCAGCCGCACCAGCCCATGTTCGGCGGCCAATCCCTTGGCGAATTGATCGACCAGCCGATCCGGCCCCGCCGATCCCAACAGATTGGTGATGGAAACGCCATATTTTTTCATAACCGCCGCCGAAGCACCTACCCCACAGCGTGCAGCAAAGCGCAGCAAGGATTTGATACTGGCCGGCCCCGGAACACCAATCCGCACGGGGGTTGCGATGCCGCGTTCACGCAATTCCTTAAGCCATGCCAGAATAGCATCGGGATCAAAGCTGAATTGGGTAACAATCAGCGCCGCCATACCGCGCCGTTCAATCTCATCCACCTTGGTTGCCAGCACTGCCCAGCATTCATCCTGTGACATCACCGGATGCCCTTCGGGATGGCCGCCAATGCCAATCGCCTTGATCCCAGCCCGCTCAAAAGCGCCGGTGGCGATCAGGGCGGTGGTATCGGTGTAAGGCCCCATCGCTGCCGCCGGATCGCCCGCCACGATAAAACAACGCGACACCCCAGCCTCACGCACCACCGCGTGCAAATAGCCTTCAAAATCATCCTCGGACAATATCCGCCGCGCCGAAAAATGCGGCATCGGCTCGAACCCCAGCTGGCGCACAGCGATTGTTGCCGCAATCCGCGCCGCAGGGTCTTCACCGGGCAGAAAAGTGACCGACAGCGGTGTATCCGCTGGGATCAAAACTGCCGCATCTTGCAAGGCGACAATGTCCTTGGCAGTCATCTCCAGCGAATAACCATCGGTTATTCCGTTGCGTTCCTTGGCCCAATTGGGATGGATCAAACGAGGCTGAATAGCTATGTGATATGCTCCCAATCAGCCGAATTCGACCGTTTAACGCTGGTTGCGCCAACCTTCGGCATAGGTTTCGCGCGCCACCCGGCTATAGGGCACCGGGCTGACAATGACTCGCACCTCGATCTGTTGGTGGCGTTCGACCGTGGTCTTGCGCGTGCCGCCATTTTCCTCGCCCCACACCACCCGAAGTTCGGTGCCGACCGGAATTTTCGGATCAATTGTTGCCAGCGACAGCGCCTGTTTTTCATTGTAAGAAAAGCCGGTGAACATCGACACACCAACCGTCTGACCATCCGCATCGACGACGCGATCATAGTTGGACGAGGCATAATTGGCCAGCGGCACATCAAAAAACTTATAGGCCTGACCATCGGGATCGAACATCGAAGCCATAATTTTGGCCATATCTTCGGGGTTCCACGCCAGTGTTACTTTGCTGCGTTGCTCGGCGGGGTTGAGCGCCTCCAAGGCTTCGCGGCCATGGAAATCATGGTCAAATTTGACAAAGGGGCCGTAACCCAGCTCCCACGGATTGAGGTAATAATCCTCAATATTATCCGACACGAATGAACCGCCAATCGAGCCGGTTGCTTCGTAGCTGTCCGCGCCCAGCCATTCCCGAAAGCCTTTAAGCTTTTCGCCAGTATAAATCGGCGGCAGCGGCGACGGAATCCAGCCTGATTCCAATGTGTTTGACGGATAGGCGCGGCTGCCGCAGGGAACGATGCCGAACTCTTTGCCCGCCTCAAGGATCGCGCTGCGGATCTCTTCTTGCTCTTCATAGGGGCCCCAGATTTCAAGCCCCGGCGCACCCGACATGCCGTGACGCAGCGTACGGATGGTTTTGCCCGCAATGTTCATTGTCGACATGTTGAAGAATTTCAATTGCTCCAACGGCCCCCCATGCAATTTTTCGATGATTGCCCAAGCATTTGGCCCCTGAATTTGAAACCGCCAGCAGGAACGCGTGACCGGCTTGCCCATCGGGCGCATTGGCGAACGGTCATCCAGTTCCAATTGCACATCATAGCCGCCGGTTGCCGCTTGATAACGCAGCCAATTCGACGCAGGGGCGCGGCCGACATAGAGAAATTCTTCTTCGGCCAACCAGAAAATAATACCATCGCCGATGACATGGCCATAGGGCGTGGTCGGAACATATTGCTTGGCCTTGTTGACCGCCCAACCCTTGGTGGTGTTAATCATTGTATCGGACAACAATTTAAGCGCATCGCGCCCACGCAGATAAAGATTGACCATGTGGTGCGATTGATCGAACAGCACCGCACTATGCTGCCACGCCCATTGTTCATCGCGCCAATTATGAAACTCGGGGGCGACCACCGGATAGACATAGGCCCCCAGCTGCGAATTGCGCAGCATGTCAACACTATTGCCAGCGCTTGCCAAAAGCTGATCCAGATTCTGTGCCGTCATGGCGTCTCTCTCCACATAATATTTGATGACAAAACCATATCAATATTTGTATGCAAGGCAAACAATAATTTCGGCAATAATTTGGGTAACAATTTTGGGGGAATCAAACGTGAACAGTGAAAATCGCCATATCCTCACGCTTTCCTGCGATGATCGGCCGGGGCTGGTGGCCAGCGTCACCCGCATCCTTGCCGACAATGGTTGCAATATTCATGAATCGCAACAGTTTAACGATACCGAATCGGCGCGTTTTTTCATGCGGTTGGTGTTTGCAGCCGCGCCCGAAACCGACCCTATTGTGCTGCGCGCCACCCTTGAAACCTTTGCCACAGGTGCCAATTGCATTTGGAAATTGCGTGCCGCCAATGAGCGTGGAAAAGTGATGCTGATGGTTTCCAAATTCGACCATTGCTTGGGCGATTTGCTCTATCGGCACCGGATTGGCGAGCTGCCGATGGATATTGTCGGCATCATCTGCAATCACCCGCGTGAAGCCCTGAAAATCTCATTGATCGGTGATGTCCCGTTCCATTATTTGCCGATCACCAAAGATAGCAAACCGCAGCAAGAGGCACAGATCAAGCAATTGGTGACCTCCAGCGGCGCGGAACTGGTGGTGCTGGCCCGTTATATGCAGATTCTGTCGGATGATCTGGCAAAATTCCTCTCAGGCCGCTGCATCAATATCCATCACAGTTTTCTGCCCGGCTTCAAAGGTGCCAAGCCCTATCATCAGGCTTTTGCGCGTGGGGTGAAAATGATTGGCGCAACCGGCCATTATGTGACCGCAGATCTGGATGAAGGGCCGATTATCCATCAGGATGTCGAAGCAATCAGCCATGCCGATTCGCCCGAAGATCTGGTGCGCAAGGGCCGTGACATCGAACGCCGGGTTTTGGCCCGCGCTGTCCATTATCATCTGGAGGACAGGGTGCTGCTGAATGGCAGCAAGACGGTGGTGTTTAAGGATTGAACCGGCCACCAACCGCCGCCATCAACGCCTCTGCCAATGCGGCGGGCTGGGACAGAAACGGCGAATGGTCAGCGTCCAACGAAACAATGGTTGCCCCCGGCACCAACTGCTGCATCTTGCGCTGACTTGTCAGCGGAATCGTCCGATCTTGGGTGCATTCGATATAGGTGCGCGGCACGCGTCCGAATCGCTGATCGGTCAGCCTAAGCGGGCTGCTGCGCGGGGCGTGTGGTTCGGCTACCAACCGCTGCATCGCCTTGGCCACCGCATCTGGCGGCGAAAGCTGGGCGAAAACATCGCCGCCTTTGGTGCTATCGACCACCGTCGCGACCCCGCCATAAATCGGCGTAATCAGGGCATCAAACGCCGGATTTGGCGCTTCCAACGCCTTGAACTGCGCCCGCGACATGCCGTCGGGCAGCATCACCGCACAGATATACACCAGCGCATCTAGCGCATCCGGCGCAGCTTCGGCGGCTTGGCTAATGACCAGCCCGCCCCGGCTATGTCCAGCGAGTATCACCGGTTGCTGGGTGGCTTGCGCGCATAAATCTGCGGCAAATTCGGCCCAACCATCAAGGGTGACGGCGCCCATTTCTGCTTCATTGCCCCCCATCCCCGGTAAATCGGGGGCGATCACCTCATGCCCCCGCGCTTCGAGCAGCGATTTCACCGCATCAAAGCACCAACCGCCGTGCCATGATCCGTGAATCAGGATGAAACTTGCCACAGCCTATGAGCTTAACGCACGTGGCCGGTGAAAGTGCGCAGACCCGGTGCGGTATGGTCGGGCATTTCCAGTGCTGCCCGCACCCCGGGGCGCGATTCCATGCGGGCGCGCCAATCACCGTGCCGAGGGAAACGCCCATCGACGTCCATTTCGGGGAACATCCGATGCACCATCATCCCGCACATCGCGTAAAAATTGGCATCCGCCGTGGTAAAGCTGTCGCCGGCAATCCATTGGCTCTCGCCCAGTGTTTTCTCGACCTTAATCAGCGCGACTTCAATCTTGCGGGTAGCATTTTCCAGATCGCTTTCCGAAAACCCAGAACGCGCCGTTTTCCACTTTTCACGCTGTTCATGCAGCGGAATACGCTCCAACAGCTGTTCAAACTCACCCGAGTCAATATTGCGGGCGATCACCCCAATCATCCGGTGCCAGCCATGCATCGACACATAATTCATCACATGTTCGTCGATAAATTTGTTCCAATAGCGCATCTGCGCCTTGCCAACCGGGTCAGCGGGCCGCAGCGGCGGGGCATCAGGGAAGGCATCCTCCAGATATTCGTTGATGACAGTCGTGTGGGTGATAAGCACGCCGTCATGTTCAAGCACCGGCACTTGCCCCTCCGGATTCAGCTTTACGAACCATTCGCTATGCTGTTCGAATTTGTGCAGGTCGATATAGATGCTCTCAAAATCTAACCCCTTTTCCTTGAGCGCGATCATAGATTTGAGCGAATTGGCCGCAGGTTCAGCGTGGTAATATTTCAGTGTCATGGGTGATCCTATCGTGG
>JBEAOQ010000273.1:0-7144 GCA_041164845.1 Pseudomonadota bacterium
GGCCCGTGCCTATCATCGGCTGGCGGAAGGTGAGGGCATGACCCAAGCTGAAATCGCACGGATGGTTGATAAATCACGCAGCCATGTCGCCAATCTGCAACGGCTTTTGGCCCTGCCTGATGCGGTGCTCACCATGGTCGAGGATTCGCGCCTGTCGATGGGCCATGCCCGCGCCTTGATCGGTGCCGAGGATGCGGTGCAATTGGCCGAAGCTGCCGTGGCCAAGCAATTATCGGTGCGCGATGTCGAACACTTAATCCGCAAGCGTTCGCGGGAAGGCAGCAGCCCCCGCCGTGCGCGGTTCGAGACCAAATCCGCTGACTCAGCCGATATTGCCGCTGTGCAAAATCATCTGGAAGAATTTCTTGGCCTGTCGGTGCGGATACAGGTCGATGCCGATCCGCGTTCCGGCGCGGTCACCATTCGCTATCGCACGCTCGATCAGCTGGATTTAATTTGCCAAAGGCTAACGGGTGGGGCGATATAAACTGCCCAAAAGTTGCGCGGCGCAACTATACGCCCCCCGTCAGTGGATGATCCGCACCCGCTTGCTATGCCAATGGCCCTTGGGGTGCCATTGCTTCACGATGCGGTAATGCGGTCTGGGTGCCGAGGCCATCGCCACAAACGGACGCGGGGCCAGCGCCACCAAAGTCACCGGAATGGCGTAGTTGAAACCATAACCATCCCGCGCCCAGCCATTGCGTTCGTAATACCCCAACCAAGCATCACATACACCGCGATAGCTGTCCATGCCATCGCGCGCATGATTGGCGACATCCAAACGGCGGCGGCAATCCAGCAGCCAATTTTCGCGTTGCGCGCCCATATCGCCGCGATAGGCCGCATCGCGAATGTCACCGCGTGATTCGGGCATCCATTGCCCTGCATAGCTACCCGGGTAGCTGCGGCCATCCGGCCCGCGATAGTTTCCTTGCCAATTACCCCGATAAACCTGCCCTTCTGGCCCGACCCAGCCGCCGGTCCATGCGCCATCATATTGGCCTGGGACACTGGCTACTGCCCGGTCAGCGTCAAGATATTCTGGGCGCGTTTGTGCAGCTAGGGGCAAAGCAGCGAAAATGGCGGAAGTAATGGCCAATCCGGCCAAAGACACACGAAGCGAAGCCATCGGACTCTCCTCTATCACCGGCGACGACTCCGGATATGGAACATATTACACTATGCCCGCCGTCATGGCCATGACGCCATGAACGCCATCTGAATTATCCGACGTCAGACTGTCATCTGTCAGCCGGTCAAATCACACCAGCTATCAGCCCCGCCAATGCCTCCATCCCCGCAGCATCTTGCGCATCAAACCGCGCCAATTCGGGGCTATCCAAATCCATCACCGCAATCACCGCGCCGTTGCGCCAAATCGGCACCACCAATTCCGACCGGCTGGCGGCATCACAGGCAATATGTCCGGGAAAATTATGGACATCTGTCACCAATTGCGTGGTTCCTTGCGCCAAAGCGGTTCCACAAACCCCTTGTCTCGCCGCAATCCGGATACAGGCCGGTTTGCCGATAAATGGCCCCAAGATCAGCCCGCCATCGACCACCCGATAAAACCCTGCCCAATTTAAGCGCGGCAGATATTGCCAAATCAGCGCGGCCAGATTGGCCATATTGGCGATGGCATCGACCTCATCCGCCACCAACCCCTGCGCGGCTGTGTGCAATTCGGCGTAAAGTGCGGCTTTGGGCTGGTCGGTGGCAGGTGTGAAATCAAACATTGCAAGATAATAGCGACAAGGGCGCTTGCCGCCTAGCCAGCTTGGCCTTATTCACCGCGCATGACCGAAAAATTTCGCAAATCGCTGCTCACCCTCGGAGCCATTGTTATTATCGGCGGGGGTTTTGCCGCTTGGATCATACGCGGCAACCCGTCATCCGAGAAATTTTCCCAATTTGAAGGGGTGAATCCGCGCATTGTCGATCCACAATGGGAAAAGATTCCCTCGGTCGGCATAGCCACGCCCATCGGCTGGGCGGCTGGCGAATCGCCTGTTGTCGCAGCGGGTCTGAAGGTTAGCCGTTTTGCCGAGGGGCTGGATCATCCGCGCACCATGCTGTCCTTGCCCAATGGCGATATATTGGTGGTGGAAACGGGCGCGCCTCCGGCCAATGATCCGGGCGGTGTCACTGGCTTTTTCCAAAGGCATCTGATGCGTTTTGCTGGGGCGGGGGGGGAATCACCCAATCGTTTGGTACTGCTGCGCGATACGGATGGCACAGCCAAAGCGGCCCAGCATTTTGTCCTGCGTCACGATGGCTTGGCGTCACCTTCGGGCATGGCCTATGCCAATGGCAGGCTCTATGTGGCCAACCATGATGCAGTGTTGATGTTTGATTATGCGCTTGGTGCCACCCAAATTACCGGCAATCCGACAAAAATCATGGATCTCCCGCCCAAAGGCAACCATTGGATGCGCAATCTGTTGCTCAGTCCCAATGGCAAATTGCTCTATGTCGCGGTGGGATCGGCCTCCAATATCGGCGAGCGCGGGATGGATGCGGAAAAGGGCCGCGCTGCTATTTTTGAAATTGATCTGGCAACCAAAAGCTCGCGCCAATTTGCCGGCGGTATACGCAATGCCAATGGCTTGGATTGGAATCCTTCCACTGGGGAAATGTGGACCACGGTCAATGAACGCGATCAAGTCGGGCCGGATTTGGTGCCTGATTATCTGAGTAATGTGCCGGTTGGCGCGCATTATGGCTGGCCGTGGGTCTATTGGAAGAATATTGTCGATCGGCGGGTAGAAGCGCCAATGCCCGAATTTCTTACCGATTATACCCGCAAACCCGAATATGCGCTGGGGCCACATGTTGCCGCTTTGGGGCTGGCTTTTGCCCGTGGCGGGGAAAAAATGGGGTCAAATTTCGCCAATGGTGCGTTTATTGCGCGGCATGGGTCATGGAACCGCAAACCGCCGTCGGGTTATGATGTGGTGTTTGTCCAATTCGACAAAAACGGCAACCCTAAAGGTCAACCTGTTCCCGTGTTAACTGGCTTTTTGACCGGCACAGGCAAAACCCATGGCCGCCCAACATGGGTGGCATGGGCCAAAGACGGCGCATTGTTGGTCAGCGATGATACGGCGGGGATCATCTGGCGGGTTATCGCCCCGAATGCGGTTGCATCACCGACCATTCACCCCGTAATTGCCGAAAAAATGCCACCCCAGCGCGAAATCAACAGCGATATGGAACAGCGTTACGGTGCGATTTTCAAAAAAGATAGCAAGGTGAAGCAGTGAACAGAGGGCAATAAGCCCCCGTAATAGGGATGGTAATGTAAACAGCGTTGCCGTTTACACCAAAACCCCAGCACGGCCTGCCAATTCGGTAACATAATGCCACGCGACACGGCCCGATCGCCCGCCGCGCCGCCGTGACCATTCCAGCGCATCACCCTGATCCCAATTTAACCCAAAATCCGCCGCATATCCGGCGATAATCGCCAAATAATCATCCTGATCGCAGGCATGAAAGCCAATCGACAGGCCAAACCGATCGGCCAGCGCCAGCCGGTCATCCACCACATCGCGTGGATTTATTGGGTCATCCTGTTCGCTCATGTTCCTGTTGACGATGGCACGGCGGTTAGACGTCACCGCAATTCGCACATGGGCAGGGCGCGATTGCACGCCGCCTTCCAGCCATGATCGCAAATGGCGCGATGCCGCATGATCGCCATCATCAAACCCCAAATCATCCAAAAATACCAAAAACCGCCGGTTAACATGGGCCAATTGGTCAAATAAATCCGTCAAACCTTCCAGCGCATCAGGGGCTACCTGCACCAAAGCCAGCTTTTCTGGCGCATCTATCTGCGCCGCGACAATGCTTGCCCGAATCAATGCCGATTTGCCCATGCCCCGCGCGCCCCACAGCAACATATCATGGGCCGCATGGCCTGCTG
Organism: Pseudomonadota bacterium; assembly: GCA_041164845.1. GTDB lineage: Bacteria > Pseudomonadota > Alphaproteobacteria > Sphingomonadales > Sphingomonadaceae > Novosphingobium. Next base: position 3,935 of record JBEAOQ010000273.1, read on the forward strand.
CCAATCGCGCTACATTGGCCACAACCAGCTCTTTCTGCGCGTCAATCCCGCGCAAATTTGCCAATTTTGGTGCATCCAACCGCGTCACGGCGTGCTGGCCCTGCTTACTCCAGACATAGGCGGGCGCGATGTGCCAATCGACCATCAGCGGCGGGGCAGGGGCCAATCGTTCCAAAGCATCGGCAATGCGGGTGAGAATAGCCTTCATCCGGCCAGCATCTCCGCATCTAGCGCATAAAGCAAGCCAGCCCCAGCCAGAGCCGCAGCCTTTAACCCGGCCGCTTCGGGAATCAGATGGTCGAGGAAATAGCGCGCCACCACCGGCTTGGTCTTGGCCATTACCGGCGCGGAATCGGCCATTTCCACCACGCTGCGCGCCTGACGCAGCAATTGCCAGCCGACCACCGCCACGGCGCACATGGTTTGATAGGGCACACTACCCGCCAATTTGTCGTCCAATGTCGCACCATCCAACATCCAGCGGCCAATTGCGGTGCAATCCGTCGCCAAAGCCGCCAAAGCCGGTTCATCCCGTGCATCACGGGAAATTTCGGCCATTAATGCTGTCAAAACCCCGCCATTTTCATAGCCCAGCTTGCGTGTCACCAAATCCGCCGCCTGAATGCCATTGGTTCCCTCATAAATTGGGGTAATCCGCGCATCGCGGTAATAACGCGCCGCGCCGGTTTCTTCAATAAAGCCCATGCCGCCATGAATTTGCACCCCCAGACTGGCGACTTCGCAGCCGATATCCGTGCCCCATGATTTCAATAGCGGCACCAGCAAATCAGCCCGCATCTGCGCCGCATCATCGCCCAAAGCCCCGCGATCAACTTGCCCAGCGGTATAATAGAGCAATCCTCGCGCCCCCTCGGTCAAGGCACGCATCCGCAGCAACATCCGCCGCACATCGGGATGCTCAACAATCGCCACCGGCGCCTTATCCGCCGCGCCTGCCCGCGCCGATTGCACCCGTTCTCGGGCAAACAGCCGCGCTTTTTGCCATGCCGCCTCGGCCACTTCCAGTCCCTGCGCTCCGACAAAAATTCGGGCATTGTTCATCATCGTGAACATGGCCTTCAGCCCTTCATTCTCAAAGCCAATTAGCTCACCAATGCAATTATCGTCATCGCCATAGCTCATCACACAGGTTGGGGATGCGTGAATCCCCAGCTTATGCTCCAAACTCACCGCCCGCAGATCGTTTTTCGCCCCAAGCACCCCATCGCCACCGACATGAAAGCGGGGGACGATGAACAAGGAGATGCCCCGCGATCCGGCGGGTGCGCCGGGGGTGCGGGCCAGTACCAAATGGATGATATTCTCGGCCAGATCATGCTCGCCCCATGAGATAAAGATTTTCGTGCCTTTTATCTTATATTTTCCGGCAAATTCCCCCGATTCGATCAATGTCGCGCTGGTGCGCAACGCCCCGACATCGCTGCCCGCTTGCGGTTCGGTTAAATTCATGGTTCCCGACCATTCGCCGCCAATCAGTTTGGGCAGATAGAGCGCCTGTTGCGCGGCACTGCCATGATGCAGCAGCGATTCAATCGCGCCCACCGTCAACACCGGCAGCAAAGCAAAGGCCATATTGGCCGAACCCAGATTCTCCATCACCGCACAAGACAGGGCAAAAGGTAGTCCCTGACCGCCAAATTCCACTGGCCCAGCAATGCTATTCCACCCAGCCGCAACATAGGCCTGATAGGCCTGCCGATACCCATCAGGCAGATGCACTTCGCCATCGACCATTCGCGCACCTTGCGTATCGCCAATCCGCGACAGCGGGGCAAATTCGCCCTCGGCGAAGGAGCCGACCCCCTCAACAATCGCCGCCACAACATCGGCGGTGGCATCGGCAAAACGCGGATTCGCGGCCAATTCATCGATCCCAGCACATATTTTCAGGGCTAGCAGCTGTTCTTGGGTGGGGGCGACAAAACTCATGTGGTTTTCCTTGGAATTGCAATCCCTCGCTCTATAGCGAAGGAATATGCCCGACAACAAGCCATCACCTATCCATGACGCCACGCCTTCGGCCATTGCTGTGGCGGCGGATCGCTTGCGCGCAGGGGGACTGGTGGCCCTGCCTACCGAGACGGTTTATGGTTTGGCGGCGCGGGCCGACAGTGACAGTGCCGTAGCGGCCATTTACCGCGCCAAGGGCCGTCCTGATTTCAATCCGCTGATCGTTCATGTCGCGGATATGGCGATGGCGGGGCGCTATGCCGTGCTAGATTCGCGGGCGATTGCCCTGATACAAATTTTTTGGCCCGGCCCGCTAACCTTGGTTTTGCCCCTAAAACCCAGCGCCAACATCGCCAAAGCGGTGACAGCGGGCTTGCCGACGATTGCTCTGCGCATCCCCGCCCATCCGGTGATTCGTGCGGTGCTGACCCAGCTGCAACTCCCCTTGGCCGCGCCATCGGCCAATCACAGCGGCGGCGTTAGCCCCAGCTGCGCCGCGCATGTTGCCAATTCATTAGGGCGCAATGTCGATATGATCTTGGACGGCGGCCCATGTGTTCAAGGGATCGAATCGACGATCGTCGCATTGCGCCCAGATCACTGGCAAATTTTGCGCCACGGCCCGATCAGCGAATGGCAAATTGCCGAAATTCTTGGTGAAACCAGCCTAAACCACGCAACCAACCTCGTTGCAATCGAAGCCCCCGGCCAATTGGCCAGCCATTATTCACCCGGAAAGCCACTTCGCCTGAATGTCGATCAGGCCGGTTCAGACGAGTTCCACATCGGATTTGGCGCGATAAATGGTGACGTCAATTTGTCAGAGCGAGGCGATCTGGCCCAATCCGCAGCCCAGCTCTACGCCGCGCTGCACATGGCCGCTGCCGCAGCCCAGTCCCATATTGCCGTGGCCCCGATCCCGCACCATGGGATCGGCATTGCCATCAACGACCGACTAAATAGGGCCGCAATAACTCCTCCCCCTTGAGGGGGAGGTTGGGAGGGGGTGGCCCAAGGCTAGAGCATCGTGCGAAAAAGCCTGTCCTGAGCCTGTCGAAGGGTGGGAACCGGTTTTTGGCTTAAAACCCCGTTCTTCTTAAAGCTGGGCGATAACAAATAACGAGAGCGGGCAATCTGACTCAGATTTAACGCTGCCCGATCTAGAGTTCTAACCCTCTTTCTCATCATCCTTATCCGCATCTTCCTGCCTCACCGGCCCATTCCCCGGCTCGCAAATCA
>JBEAOQ010000274.1:0-2867 GCA_041164845.1 Pseudomonadota bacterium
CCCTTCAGGGGAGGGGTTGGGGTGGGGCCTGTCAAACTCCCCCACCCCTTTAGGGGTGGGGGTTGGGGGGCGGGGGATGTTGTCACCCAAAACCTGCGGTATATCCCCAATAAACGCCACATTCGCAGTCACATCCTCGCCCACCGCACCATCACCCCGCGTCGCCGCCCGCACCAATCGTCCCTGCTCATAACGCAAAGAACACGACAGCCCGTCGATCTTGTCCTCCGCCGTCATCGGCAAAGGCGCATCATCCGCCAACATCAAAAACCGCCGCACCTTGGCATCAAATTCCGCAACTTCGTCATCGGTAAAGGCATTGTCGAGGCTGAGCATCCGCAGCTCATGCGCCACCTTGGCCAAGGGCGACGCTGCCACCTCATGCCCCACCGCCGATGATGGACTATCCGCCCGGATCAAATGCGGAAACGCCGCCTCCAGCTCGGCATTGCGCCGGAGCAAAGCATCATAGTCCGCATCGGAAATCTCCGGCGCATCCTCGGCATGATACAAACGATTGGCCCGCGCAATCTTACGGGCAAGCCGCATGAGTTCATTGGCGGCATCTGCTTCGGCATGTGGGGATGTCGCCATTACCGTTTTCCGATCACCCGCTGTTTCGCCACGTCGTAAATATCGTTCTTGCCTGCATCGCGCTTGCCGGCAGCCACAATGACAATGACCAAGCGGTCATCAACGACTTGATAGATTATCCGATATCCCACGCTACGTAGTTTGATTTTATAACAATCGGGCATGTCTGACAATTGTGCTGATGTTACACGCGGATTTACACACAGATGTTCCAACTTGCGAACAGCCTGTCGCTTGATATCCGGACCAAGTTTTTTCCATTCCCGCCGCGCCGACGGGAGGATTTCAATGGCGTAAATCATCCAACGACACCGGAATTCCAACCTCACCCGCCATCAACCGCTCACGCACCAGTTGAGAATCCAACCTATCTTCATATATATCGGATAAAAACTCCCAAACTTCAGGCGATATAATATAAGCCACCGGCTTGTTACGGCTGAGAATAGCCACCTGCCGCTCCTGCGCCGCAGCAATCACCGCAGCGGGGTTGGCCTTAAGGTTGCTAATGCTGACACAGGCATCAGCCAGCACCTCGGCAATAATCGGCGGCTTGAAGGGCTGATTCATAGGCTGTTATTAGGTCATTAAACAGGTCTTGTCAATCCATCACACCCCCTCCAACAACCGGTCCGCCTGCGCCCGTGCCTCAACCGTAATCTCCGCGCCGCTTAACATCCGCGCGATTTCCTGTTGCCGCCCCGCCGCATCCAACCGCGCCACAGACGTCCGTGTCACCACGCCCTCGCTTGATTTGGCAATCACATAATGCGTGCCACCACGCGCCGCGACCTGCGGGCTATGCGTCACCGCCAACAATTGCCCTCCACTTGCCAACCGCGCCAATCGCTCGCCAATTGCGCTGGCCACCGCCCCGCCAACCCCGCGATCAATTTCATCAAAAATCACCGTCGCCGCGCCGCCTTCTTCGGCCAGCGCCACCTTCAACGCCAAAATAAACCGCGACAATTCGCCGCCGCTGGCAATTTTCCCCAGCGGCGCAAAATCCGCCCCGGGGTTGGTGGCGATCAGAAATTCCACCGCATCGACCCCGCCCGCGCCCCAGCGATCTTCTGGCAAACGCAGCACCATCGTCTTAAACCGCGCCGAATCCAGCTTCAACGGGGCCAATTCGCCCGCCACCGCCGCATCCAACCGCCGCGCCGCATCAACCCGCGCCGCGCTTAACACCTCGGCTCGCGCCCGATAATCCAGCCCTGCCTCCTGCGCCCGCGATGCCAGCGCCGCAATCTCCGCCTCACCGCCCTCAATCGCATCCAATTCGCCGCGCATCCGCATCGCCTTGTCCGGCAGATCATCCACCGCACAGCCATGTTTGCGCGCCGCCGCCCGCAGATCGAACAGCCGCGTTTCAATCCGGTCCAACGCCAGCGGATCATGGCTCAACGCCTCCCCCGCCTTTTCCAGCCATTCCTCGGCCTCACCCGCCTCAATCACCGCCCGATCCAGCGCCGCCAAGCCTTGCGCCAACATCGGATGCTCACCGGCAATCCGGTCCAACCGCCGCGCCGCACTGCGCAATGTCGCCAAAGCCGAATCCGATCCCGCCCACAAATGTTGCAATTCCGCCAAATCGCCCGATAATCGCTCACCCTTTTGCATATCAGCGCGGGCATGGGCCAGCTCGTCCTCCTCGCCCACTACCGGCGCCAATACGGTTAGTTCCGCCAAATAGGCCAGCAGTAAATCACGGTCCTGCGCCGCCCGCGCAACGGCATCTTGCGCCACAGCCAGCGCATTCTCGGCACTTCGCCACGCCCGCCAAGCCACCTCTACCCCAGCAACATCAGCACGCGCATACCGATCCACCAACATCCGATGCCCACGCGGATTGACCAGCCCGCGATCATCATGCTGGCCATGCAATTCGACCAATGCGCCGGATATGTCGCGCAGCAACGCCGCCCCGACCGGCTGATCGTTGATAAAACCCTTGCTTGCCCCGTCGACCCGCACCTGCCGCCGCAATATCAGCGGCTCGCCCGCCTCGACCGCCACTTCCGCCGCATCCAAAGCCTCACGCAGTGCATCCGGCAACACCGCAAATTCAAATGTCGCGGTAACACTGGCCCGATCTTCGCCGCTGCGCACCAAGCCGCTGTCGGCGCGCATCCCCAGCACCAGCCCCAAGGCATCGAGCAGAATCGACTTCCCCGCCCCCGTCTCGCCGGTAAGCACACCCAGCCCGCCGGAAAATTCCAGATCCAGTGCCTCAATCAGCACAATATTGCGGATAGACAAATGAGTCAGCA
>JBEAOQ010000275.1:0-6783 GCA_041164845.1 Pseudomonadota bacterium
GATCGAGCCGGAAACCTTTTTCATCGCCTTGGTCTGCGCCGCGCTGCCCACCCGCGACACCGACAGACCGACGTTAATCGCCGGACGCACACCCTGATAGAACAGACCGGTTTCCAAGAAGATTTGGCCATCGGTGATCGAAATCACGTTGGTTGGGATATAGGCCGACACGTCGCCCGCTTGGGTTTCGATGATCGGCAATGCAGTCAATGAACCACCGCCCAGCTTGTCATTCATCTTGGCCGCACGTTCCAGCAAGCGTGAGTGAAGATAGAACACATCGCCCGGATAGGCTTCGCGGCCCGGAGGACGACGCAGCAGCAACGACATTTGGCGATAGGCCACGGCTTGTTTGGACAAATCGTCATAAACGATAACCGCATGCATCCCATTATCGCGGAAAAATTCGCCCATCGTCACGCCGGTATAAGGCGCAAGATATTGCAAAGGCGCCGGTTCGGAAGCGGTGGCGGCGACAACGATGGAATATTCCATCGCGCCATTTTCTTCCAACTGACGCACGATCTGCGCGACGGTTGACCGCTTTTGGCCGACCGCCACATAGATGCAATAGAGTTTTTTGCTTTCATCATCACCGGCATTGGCGGCTTTTTGGTTGATGAAAGTATCAATCGCCACGGCAGTTTTGCCGGTTTGACGATCGCCAATAATCAATTCGCGCTGACCACGGCCCACGGGAACCAATGCGTCAATCGCCTTAAGGCCGGTTTGCACGGGTTCGGACACCGATTGGCGTGGGATAATCCCCGGCGCTTTTACTTCGACGCGCATCCGCTTGTCAGCGATAATCGGGCCTTTGCCGTCAATAGGGTTACCCAGACCATCAACGACGCGGCCTAGCAATCCCTTGCCGACGGGAACGTCCACAATGGTGCCAGTGCGTTTAACAACGTCACCTTCTTTAATTTCGGCATCCGAGCCGAAAATCACGACGCCGACGTTATCGGCTTCGAGGTTGAGGGCCATGCCCTTAACCCCATTAGAAAATTCGACCATTTCACCGGCCTGAACTTGGTCCAGACCATGAATACGGGCGATACCATCGCCGACCGACAGCACGCTGCCGACTTCCGATACTTGCGCTTCGGTGCCAAAATTGGCGATTTGGTCTTTGATGACCTTGGATATTTCTGCGGCACGGATTTCCATGTTCAGCCTTTCACCAACGGCGTTTGCCGTCAGCCTTTCATTGCGATTGCGAGAGTGTTGAGACGGGTGCGGATCGAGCTGTCAATCTGGCGGCTACCGATGCGGACAACCAGTCCGCCCAGCAGTTCGGGATCAACACTCGCCGAAATAATGACATCTTTGCCTTCGCTAACCTTTAATTTGGCGGCAAGGGCTTTAATTTGGGTGGCTGACAGCGGATGGGCGCTGGTGACAGTCGCCGAGATTTCCCCGCGAGCCGCTTGGGCAATCGCGGCAAAAGCGGCAACAATCGCGGGCAGGGCGGCCAGACGGCCATTGCGCGCCAAAACACCCAGCAGGTTTTTGGACAGATCAGACAGCCCCATGACACCGGCCACGGCGGCCATTGCTTTGCCCGCATCGGCGCGGCTGATTTTTGGGTTGCGAATCACATTGGCCAGATCAGCCGATTCGGCCAGTGCAGCCCCAAGCGCGTTCAAATCAGCTTCCACTGAAGCCACAGCGTTGGATTGGCTGGCCAGCTCAAACAAAGCAGAGGCGTAGCGCCCCTCTAGGCTGGCAGATATACCGGCGGAATTCTCCACGCGCATTGGTTCCCTTATAAAGACGGCAACAGTTTTGCTGGCCTATGCCGAAGCACAGCACCACCTGTTGGTGGCGCGCCTAGCAACGCTTGTGCTGCATTGCAAGATGGCTTTGTGAATTTGATCGCAATCTTCGGGACGCAATTGCTTGAAACTTTGCCCATGGCTTGATTCTACACGGAGTCCTGCCATGAATATCGCTATGACAATCGCCCCGCCCACCGATGATGACACCCGCTGGCAAATCATGCGCAGCCGTGATCGGCGGTATGATGGCCTGTTTGTGATGGGGGTCTTGACCACAGGTATATATTGCCGCCCATCCTGCCCCGCACGGCCAGCAAAGCGCGAAAATGTGCGATTTTTTGCGACATCAGCGCAAGCAGAGGCGGCAGGATTGCGTGCATGTAAACGCTGTTGCCCCAATGACGTTAGCCGCGAGGAAAAAGCGGTGCAAGAGGCTGTGGCAACCATCAAACGGGCCGAATATCCGATAAAACTGAGCGATTTGGCCGCCATCACCGGCTATACGCCCAGCCATTTCCAACGCATTTTCACCCGCGCCATTGGCCTGTCACCCGCTGCTTATGCGCGGGCCTTGCGCCAATCGCGGGTGGGCGATGCTTTGACCACAGCCGAACGTGTCAGCGATGCCGTGTATGATGCAGGGTTTAATGCGCCGTCGCGGTTTTATGACGCCACCAAAGGGAGAATGGGCATGACGCCATCGGCATGGAAAAATGGCGGGCAGGGGGTGTTGATTCGCTGGGCGGTGGTGCCGACGGCGCTGGGCGAGATGTTAGTGGCGGCAACGGAAAAAGGCGTGTGCCGATTGTCGTTCTACGAGGGCGTGGCGGATTTAACGGCGCGTTTTCCCAATGCCGAAATGCGGGAAGGGGGCGAGGAATTTTCAGCACTGATGGCTGAGGTGATTTCGGTAATCGAAAATCCCAGCAATTCCAATTTGATACCACTCGATGTTCAAGGAACTTCTTTTCAAGAGGCGGTGTGGCAGGAATTGCGCCGGATACCTGTTGGTGAAACCCGCAGCTATGCCCAAATTGCGGCGGCGGTGGGTAAGCCCGGCGCGATGCGGGCCACGGGCAGCGCCAATGGGGCAAATCCGGTGGCGGTGCTGGTGCCATGCCACCGGGTGATCCGCAGCGACGGTGCATTGGGCGGCTATGCCTATGGGCTGGACATTAAACGCAAATTGTTGAAAGCTGAGGGCGTGGCTACGGAGGTATGATGATGACTGACACGCCTAATCCCAAGCCAAGCGGCACATTGCAGCGGATTATCGCCTATCCCATCGCGCAACTGGTTATCGGTGCCGTGATCGTCATTCTCACTGCGGGGATACTCTCGGCACTGGTCCAAAAAATTGTGCCTGGCCACAATACCCCGATCAAATTCGCCGGTTCCGTGTTTGTCGCCATGGCTATTGTTGCAAGTTATAAGCTCTATAAACGCTGGATTGAATTGGTTGATGATGGCGAATTACCCCGATCGGGTGCCGTGTCTGAATTGGCAGCTGGGCTGCTGATCGGCGGTGGTTTGTTTGCCTTGATAACAGGCATTGTCGCAGTTTTGGGCGGGTTTGAGGTGAATGGTATTCGTGGAGGGGGTGAAATATGGACCATGTTGGCCATAGCCGTCATCAGCGGCACATTCGAGGAAACGCTGTTTCGTGGTATCATTATGCGTCATTTGGAAAGTTTGATCGGCACTTGGGGTGCTTTGGCGGCGACATCGGCATTTTTTGGCGCGGCGCATCTGTTTAATCCTGACGCAACATGGTTTGCGGCGCTGGCGATTGCCTTGGAAGCGGGGATATTGTTAGGAGCGGCCTATTTGCTGACCCGGCGGTTGTGGATGGCCATAGGCATTCATGCCGCATGGAATTTTACCCAAGGTTGGGTGTTTAGCGTGCCGGTTTCGGGCGGCGATGCGCCTTTTGGTCTGTTGATAACACGGCGCATGGGGCCAGATTGGCTGACCGGCGGGGCGTTTGGTTTGGAAGCTTCGGCGGTGGCGATGGTGGTGGCGACTGTTGCAGGATTGGTGATGTTGCGGATGGCCTATCTGCGGGGGCGGTTTATTGCACCGGTTTGGCGGCGTTAAATTCCGCGCTCTTGGATTTTTACCTGTAGCCATAGCGATTCTTGTTCATCCAACGTGCGTTCAGCGAATGGGCGGTTTTGCGTCGCGGATAGGGCTTCCATGGCGCGGAAACGGCGTTCAAATTTGGCATTGGCGGCGCGCAGGGCATCTTCGGGGGCAATGCCATGGGCGCGCACCAGATTGACGGCGGCGAATAGCAAATCACCGGCCTCGTCGATTTTTTCGGCCTCCGTGGTTGCCTCGCGCAATTCGGCCAATTCCTCGGCGACTTTGGCCTCTGGGCCGGAGATGTCGGGCCAATCAAACCCCATTCTGGCGGCGCGTTTTTGCAATTTTTCGGCGCGCATCAAGGCGGGTAGGGCCAAGGCCACACCATCCAACGCGCTTGTCGCGCCTTTATTGGCGCGTTCTTGGGCTTTTATGGCTTCCCAACGGGCGGTTTGGTGTTGGGTATCTTGGGGTTGATCGGCAAAAATATGCGGATGACGTGACGTCATTTTATCATATAATGCGGTTGCTATATCCTTAAAATTAAATATATTTTTTTCTTCAGCCATCCGCGCATGGAATATCACCTGAAACAGCAGATCGCCCAATTCATCTTGCAGAGCCGCCATATCATCGCGGGCAATCGCATCGGCAACTTCATAGGATTCTTCGATAGTATAAGGCGCGATACTGGCAAAGTTTTGCACACGATCCCATTCGCAGCCATTTTGCGGGTGGCGCAATTGGGCCATCATGGTGAGAAGTTTTTGCATAGCAGAGATTTCAGAGGGAAGCGCCAGATCATCGGCCATATCGGCACCTATTTTAAATTGATAATATATATTATGTTAAATTATTCTTGGGGATTGGGGGGTGTTACGAGAGATTTGGGGTTTGAATAATTTAACATAATATACTGTTTTGGGTTGTGGTGCATCGTTTCAGGTGGCGGTGCATTGTTCGTGGTTGGTATGATCGATCATTCTTTCACTGCCAAGATTGCCACGCGACTGCGCCAAGTGCAACTAACGCAAATAACCCGACCCAAATCAGTGCCATCTTGACCGTTTGCTCCAAACTCAAACGGAACGAAGCGAACCGGCTATACACCAAAATCAAGGACATGGTCACGCTTGCCGCCAATGCCAAGGTTTCGAAATTATTCATAAATCATCTTACGCATCTAAAATCAAACCATCAAATCCCACCATAATATGACCGGGTAATTTGGCGGATAATTCTTGATAATCAAGCGTTTTGTCCAAATGTGTCAGCACCGCTTGCCTTGCACCCGTTCGTTCAATCAACTCCATCGCCATGGCCACATGGGCATGGGTTGGGTGCGGATCATAGCGCAAACAATCGACAACCAGAATATCAGTCCCACGAAACAGTGCCACCATTTCATCGGTAATCGTGCTAAAATCCACGGCGTAAGATATTGTTTTTCCGTCGCAATCAAACTTGAAACCGGTGCTATCCATCGGCCCATGTGGCATTTGGCACCAGCCAATGCCAAATCCGCTGTGCATCCGCAATCGGTCCAGCGTTTCAATGGCAACAATCGTCGGATAGCCATGTTGTCCGGCAAAAATATAACCAAACCGCTGGCGCAAACGCCGCACCGTGTCATCCGCAGCAAACCCCGGCACCGGCCCGGCGCGGCCATAGCGGAAACAGCGCAGATCGTCGATCCCATGACAATGATCGGCGTGGTCATGCGTCCAGAAAACCGCATCTAATGTATCAATATTATTGTCTATCAGCTGGGCACGCAGATCGGTTGAGGTATCAATCAACAGCCGCGCACCCGCCTGATTTTCCACGACAATGGATGAACGCGAACGGCGGTTTTTCGGCTCATTTGGGTCGCAATCGCCCCAATCTAACCCGCCCGGTGCGCCAATGCGCGGCACGCCGGTCGATGTGCCGCTGCCCAACATAATCAGCTTCATGCGGACACCTTTGCCTTGCTAAACAGACGAAAGAAATTAGCGGTGGTGACGGCGGATAATTCTTCGGCGGAAACGCCGCGCAATCCCGCAACGTAACGCAACGTATCAGCAGTAAATGCTGGTTCGCAAACCTGGCCCCGATGCGGCATGGGGGCCAAAAATGGCGCGTCGGTTTCCACCAATATCCGATCTTCAGGTAATTTCGCAGCTATGGCCTGTAAGTCTTTGGCATTTTTGAATGTTACTATCCCAGACAGCGAGATTGTCAGCCCCAATTCCAGCATTTTTTCGGCAAAATCCGCGCTGGCAGTAAAGCAATGAATCAGTGCCGGATAGGCCCCCTTCCCCATTTCCTCGGTCAGAATGGCGGCGGTATCCTCCTCGGCATCGCGGGTATGGACAATCAGCGGCAAGCCAGTTGCGCGGGCGACTTGGATATGGGTGCGGAACAGAGCCTTTTGCGTGTCACGATCGGAATGGTCGTAATAATAATCCAGCCCCGTCTCGCCAATGGCAATGACTTTGGGATGCGCCGCTGCCTCCAGCAACGCCCCCTCGCCCAGATCGGCATGGGCGTCGGCCTCATGCGGATGGATGCCTATACTGGCCCAGACATCGGGTTCACGATCAGCGGTGGCGATAATATCGGCCCATTCGCGTTGGCGCGTGGAAATATTGAGAAAACCGCCAATTCCAGCGGCGCGAGCGCGGGCCAGCACCTCGGATTGTTGTTCAACCAAGCCTTTGTAATTGAGGTGGCAATGGGAGTCGATTAACATGGCGACAGCTTTACACTTCTTTTCTCCGCGTCTCCGCGCCTCCGCGTGAACCAAACTCGTCTAATTTCACGCGGAGACGCGGAGACGCGGAGGAGCATTGCTGAAAGCATTAGGCTGCATCTTCCCGAGGTAATTCAAGGCGAGGGAAGATGCCGACGGGTTGGGCAAGACGGAAGCCTGAAG
>JBEAOQ010000276.1:0-5306 GCA_041164845.1 Pseudomonadota bacterium
GAATAGTTTGCCGCAAATGATTAAAAGCAAATTGATTTTGCAGGGGCTTTATGTCCCTGCACCCCTTATATATTTTGCTTTGGTCAGCAATCTGATGAAGTGTTTTAGCCCTACTGTTGCATTAACGCGCGATGGCAAATTTCAGGGGGGTTGGGGGGCAAAAAGCCCCCAAGAAAAAATCAATTTTATATCGGATTAAAATAGGAATTTATTGGCCATGACCATCACCATCACTCTCAACACCAGCATTAAAGGCCATGTCGGCGAAATCAGCTTTTCGCGGCCGCCGTTGAATTTTGCATCGCCCGAATTGTTGGGTTTGATTGCTGATGCTTTGGAAGGGTTTGATGCAGATTCCCAGATACGCTGTTCGGTGCTGGTGTCGCAAGGCAAGGCATTTTGTGCGGGGGCAGATTTGGCGGGCGATGAGGCATTGGTTAGCGGGGCGGGGATGGATGTGGTTGGGCAATTATATGTTCAGGCAGCGCGGCTGAATCGCCGGAAGAAGCCGATGGTGGCGGCGATACAGGGGGCTGCGGTGGGGGCTGGGCTGGGTTTGGCGCTGGCGGCGGATTTTCGGGTGGCGGCGCCTGAGGCCCGTTTTTCTGCGAATTTTGTTCGGTTGGGGTTTCATCCGGGCTTTGGCCTGACACATAGCCTGCCGACATTGATCGGCCAGCAGCGGGCCAAATGGATGTCGTTGTCGGCGGAGCGGGTGAAGCCGGATGTTGCCTTGGCTTGGGGGTTAGTGGACAGGTTGGCCCGGGCTGATGGTTTGCGCGAGGAAGCGCATAAAATGGCGGCTGACATCGCGGGCAATGCCCCACTGGCGCTGTTGGCGGTGCGCAAAACGCTGGTTGGCCACTATGCCGATGAGATGGAGGCAGCGATGCGCCATGAACATGCGCAGCAGACGGCCCTGAAATTGACCGAGGATTATCAAGAGGGCGTGGCTTCGGTGTTTGAACGCCGTGATGCCCATTTCACCGGGCGCTGATTTACCCACTTGCCCAAATCCATACCGCACTGCACAATAGGCTATGCGCATAGCCATAGTCGATGAAAGCGCCACACGCGCCGCTGTGATCCATGAAGGGATTGCCGCTCTGGATGATTGCGAGATTTTCGTGATTACCGAGCGGCGCGGGCTGGTTGCGCGAATCGGGGAGATTTCACCCGATATTGTCTTGATGGATTTGGGCAATCCATCGCGCGATATGTTGGAAGAATATTTTGCGGTAAGCCGGGCTTTGTCACGCCCGATTGCGATGTTTGTCGATGAAAGCGATGCTGATGCCATTGCTGAGTCAATCGAAGCCGGGGTTTCGGCCTATGTCGTCGATGGTTTGGCGGCGCATCGGATCCGTCCTTTGCTCGATTTGGCGGTGCAACGGTTTAACGCCTTTGCGCGGTTACAATCGGATTTGGCCGATGCCCGTGGGCGGCTGGCGGAACGCGATGCGATTGATAAAGCCAAGCGGATTTTGATGGATGGCAGAGGTTTTAGCGAGCCGCAGGCCTATGCCGAATTGCGCAAAACCGCGATGAATCAAGGTAAACGGATTGCCGATATTGCCGAGGCATTGATAACCGCACAGCAGTTGATGGCAGGCCTGACCGTGCCAAACACCGCGCCAAACACAGGGATGGAACCACAAGCATGAGCGTTCAGCTAACCATCGGTTTTCTGCCTCTGGTTGATGCCTGTTTGCCGATTTTGGCGCAGGCGCATGGCTTTGCCGAAGAGGAAGGCCTGTCCTTGCGCTTTGTCCGCGATATGAGCTGGGCGACGGTGCAGGATCGGCTGCTTTATGGCCACAGCGATGCCGCGCATATGATCGCTCCGTTGGCGATTGCCACCACTTTGGGGCGCGGCAGACCGGCCCAGCCGCTGTCGGTGCCGTTTGTTTTGGGGCTGAATGGCAATGCCATTACCATGCGCCCCGAACTGGCGGCGCAGGTCGGTGTGGCGGGAGAATTGGGCGATCCAGCGATGGTCGGGGCCAAGCTGAAACTCATTGCGCAGCAGCGGCTGGCCAGCGGCACGCCATTGCGTTTCGGCGTGGTCAATCGCTATTCCAGCCATAATTATATGTTGCGCTATTGGCTGGGGGGCTGTGGGATTCGCCCTGACCGTGATGTTGAAATTACCACAATCGCCCCGCCCTATTGCGCCGATGCGCTGGAATCGGGCGAAATTGATGCCATGTGTGTCGGCGAGCCGTGGAACAGCGTGGCGGTGGAGCGCGGGGCGGGGGTGATTGTCTTAGCCACGGCGCAAATTTGGCGGCGCGGGGTGGAAAAAGTTCTGGCGCTGCGCGAATCTGTTTTGGAGGATCGACGCGATTCGGTTGAGGCGCTGATCCAGGCGATGCGGCGGGCTGGGGCGCATTTTGTTGACCCCGAAAATTGGGAGGCCAATGCGGCGATTTTGGCGCAAGAATCCTATTTGAACGGCAGTGCTGAGGTGATTCAGCGGGCGATTTCTGACCGGCTGTTGCTGGCCCAAGGCGGGCGCATTGTCCATTATGCCGATTTTATGTTTCAATACCGCGAGGCTGCCAATTTCCCTTGGGTCAGCCAAGCTGAATGGCTCTATACCCAGATGGCGCGGTGGGACGATGTGCCATTTAACGATAAGGATGCCAAGAAGGCGGCGCGGGTTTTCCGGCCCGATGTCTATCGCAGTGCCTTGCGCGGGCTGGCTGACCCATTGCCGGGTGCCAGTTCCAAGGTGGAAGGGAGTTTGGCGATGCCGACCGCTGTTTCCACCGAGCAAGGCAATATGACACTGGAAAGTAATCGCTTTTTTGATAATCGCAGCTTTGATCCGGCGGATTTGCCGGCCTATTTGGCCAGCCTAGCGATATAATATTGCTGCAACGCAAAATAGTTCTTTACCGCAGTGCAATAATTTGTTTTACTGATGGGGTTACGCAAGCATGTGGCGTTCAATGTTGAACGCAAATTCATGTGGTTGCGCCTATGCGGCTAACTTGCCTTTGCGGCAAATAAGCCAAAAATTTGAATAGAGTGGCAATGACGCCGCCTGATCGTTGCTTTCAAGGGCAAGGTTTGGCGGTTTTTTGCGTTCTACATACCAAAGCCGTAAAAAGCGGCCAGAAAAATAACAAAGAGGGGATGTTTCGTAAGGGCTTTGAACCATTTAAGCCATGAGGGACATTATGACATATTCACGCATTATCACCGCACTCGCGCTGGCCACACCTATGGCTTTGGCGCTGACAACAGGGGCTATGGCGGCGGGCAAGCCGCAATTCGGCGATCCGATAAAAATGGACAAAGACACGACATTTGATCCGATTGTGGATTTGCGGCTGCGCTGGGAAAATGTCGATCAACCGCTGACCACTGGCAATGCGGTAACTGCGCGGTTGCGGGCGGGATATGAGATTAAAAATATACCTTCACATTTGGCCTTTTTGGTCGAGGCAGAAGGCACGCTGGCATTATCCAAGAAATACAATGCCTTTCCTTTTGTTGTTGCCAGTCCACAACGCCGTCCAGCCTATGGCACAGTGGCCGATTCCGAAAATGTCGAACTGAACCGGATTCAGCTGCAATATAAGACCAAATTGGCCACGCTGACTGTCGGGCGTCAACGGATCAATCTAGATGATGAACGCTTTGTTGGATCGGTCGGCTGGCGGCAGAATGAGCAAACCTTTGACGCGGTGCGCGGTGAGGTGAAATTCGGCAAAAATGGGTCGCTGGACGTGACCTATGCTGACAGCCAGCGGACGATTTTTGGCCATGATGCGGTGGCGCGCACCAAATATAAGGGGCAATTTGTCTTTGTCGGTGCGGCAGAAAAACTCGGCGCGGTGAACCTCAAGGCTTTTGCCTATTTGCTCGATTATGACCCTACCGCTTTTACTTTTCAAACCAACAGTTCGCAAACCTATGGCTTGCGAGCGACCACGACATTGGCATTGAGCAAGAAGGCCAAATTGGCATTGGCGGGCAGCTATGCGCGGCAGAGCAATTATGGCAGCAACCCCTTCAAATATAGCGCAGATTATTTCGCGGCCGAGGGCGGATTGATCTATAAGGGCGTGACCGTAAAATTGGGTTACGAAGAACTGGGCAGCGATGCCGCAGCCGTCGGTGGGCCACGATCGGTGCAGACGCCGATGGCGACATTGCATAAATTTGATGGCTGGGCCGATGTATTTTTGACCACACCAACGCGGGGGCTGCGTGATTATTATGCCAGCGCTGCCTATACCTCCCAATTTACAAAAGCCCTGCCAAAGATGAATTTTGTGATGAGCTATCATAAATTTACCAGCGATACCGGCGGAATTTATTATGGCAACGAACTGGATCAATCGGTAGGTTTCACCACGGGTAAGGTGAATTGGTTGATAAAATACGCCAAATATACGGCCAAAGGCACAGCAGCGGTTGGTTCCGGCGTGAATACGCGCAAGATTTGGGTTCAAAGCGGGATTAGCTTTTAATTATATCTAGAGCGGGCAGCGTTAAATATGGGTTCAGACCCTAGTTATTTGTTATCGCCCAGCTTTAAGAAGAACGGAGTTTTAAGCTGAAAACCGGTTCCCACCCTTTGACAGGCTCAGGACATGCTTTTTGGCACGATGCTCTAAAAACACATGCTGCATTGCAAAATAATGCTTGGTGCTGTCGTTAAGATCGGTTAGCATCGGGCAAATTTGGTAACGTCCAAGGCTGGGCGATTCTATGCCAAATGCTATTTTGAAAATAGCTATTTTGAGAATGTGTGGCAACGAAGCCGCCCGCGTTAATCTTATAGATTGGCGCTGGGCGGCTTTTTGTTTTGGGATAGGGTGGCCAATGCGCCAGATTGCATCAATGCCGGATCAGCGACGCGATCAGCGCGATGGCCAGCAATGCGCTCACCACTTGCCAAAACCGCACGGGTTCCCGTTCGATCAGGGGTTTGGGGCGTGGGGCAATGCCAATCACGCTGCCTCCGCCTTCCAAGGCGCGCAGCAGGCCGATGGTGTCGCCGTATCGGGCGCTTGGATCGGGCTGAATGGCGGTCAGGATCGCATCATCCAGCCAACTGGGAATTTCTGGGCGAAATTGCGAGGGCGGGATCGGTTTGCCAAAACGCGGACGTTGGAAGGCCTCTTGTTCGCCAAACGGCCAAGCGCCGGTCAGCCAGCGGTAAATTGTAATGCCCAGCGCGAATTGATCGGTCAGCGCATCACCGGCATTGCCGGAAAATTGTTCGGGGGCCATAAACCCTGGGGTTCCGGGAATTTCATCGCCATGAAAATCTTCGACGCGGGGCAGAC
>JBEAOQ010000277.1:0-7718 GCA_041164845.1 Pseudomonadota bacterium
CCCCGCCAGCATCGAGCCGCTTAGGGAATCGCCAAAGGCCGGGCCGGGCGGGCCGACGGGGGCAGCGGCTCCTTCTTCGGTCAGCGATGACGACACCCCGCCCCGCGCCCAGAATGTGATGGCATCATAGCCGCCTTTTTCCGCATCGGCGCCATTTGGCCCCAAAGCACTGCCCGACGCATAGATAAGTTGCGGAAAGGCGGCACGGATTGTCGCTTCATCAATCCCCATAGCACGGCGGGCTGGGGGTAGGAGATTGGTCAGAAAGACATCGGCATCACCCAGCATTTTGCTCAAAACATCGCGGCCCGCTTGCTGTTTCAGATCGAGGGTGATGGATTTTTTGCCACGGTTGTAGCTTTCCCACGATAGCTCGACCGGAATCGTGCCATTTTGGCCGGTGCGAAGCCCCCGAATGGGATCGCCGGTGGGTGGTTCGATTTTTATCACATCAGCGCCCAGATCGGACAGCAACGATCCCGCCACCGGCACAAAGGCCCACATCGCGACCTCGATGATTTTGATGCCTTCTAATGGCCTGCCCATTTTCTTATCTCCTATTTTCATGCAAGCTAGGCGATTGATCGCTGAGGTCAATCAAGGCGATAGCCAAAATGCGCCCCGACGATGTGATGGCGAAAAACAGATATTAACAGACGTTACAACTGGCCTGCTTTGGTTATATGATGAGGTCAAATTATCGGCTATCCTTGCCGCAAATTTATGGGCGAATTGAAAAATGGGTGAATTATCCGTTCCGAAAACTCTGGAACAGGCGCTGGATGCGGCTTGGCTGAGCGACGTGTTGGATGTGCCGGTGGTCAAGGTCAACACGGTGGAAGTGATCCGCACCGTGGCGACAAAAGTGCGTTTTCGGCTGGATTTGGAACGTGGGCTAAAGCTGAATTTGTGCCTCAAAGGGCTGTTGGATGTCGATGATCTGACCGCGCGCGGCGGGCCGACTATGGTGCGAGAGGCCGATTTTTATGGCCAAGTGGCAGGGCAGATGGATGTCCGTGTGCCCACTTGTTTTACCACGCTGATCGACCGCGAAGCCCAGCAAGCCGTCGTAATTATGCGCGATTTGATCGCCGATGGGGTCAGTTTTTGTTCGGCGCTTCAGGCTTTTTCCTCGGATGAAGCCGCCGACAGTCTGGCGCAATTGGCGCGGTTGCATAATGCCAAAGCTTTGCTGGATACGCTGCCGTGGATCACGCGGCGGATTGCCGAATTGGCCAAGGCGGATTATATCAGCGCCGAGCGGATTCAAGAATTGCTGGATGGCCCGCGTGGGGTGACGCTGGACGCCAATGTCCGCAATGCCAAGCGTTTGGTGGCGGGGATGCAGGCTTTGGCGGCGGTTGATGCGGCGCGGCCCCAGTTTTTGGTGCATGGTGATGCCCATGCGGGCAATATTTTTCGCAACCACAAGGGCGCGCCGGGATTGATTGATTGGCAATTGCTGCAACGCGGTGGTTGGGCCTTGGATGTCGCCTATCATATTGCGGCGGTGTTGCCGGTGGATGTGGCGGAGCGCGAAGAACGGGCATTATTGGGCCATTATCTGGCGGTTATGCGAGGGTTTGGCCATATTATGCCATCGGATGAAGAGGCGTGGATTCAATACCGCGAGTCGCTGGTCTATGGCTATTATCTGTGGTCGATCACCCAAAGGGTTGATCCGGAGATTATCACGGTGTTCAGCGCCCGATTGGGCGCGGCGGTGGCGCGGCATGATTCATTTGGGATGCTGGGGGTTTAATTTTCGAGCCAATAATTGGCACGATATGGCCAATAGTAGGGAAGTAGAGGGTTCACGCAGAGGCGCAGAGGAAATAAGGAGGCGCAGAGGTATTGTGGAGTTTTGATAATGATATTAATAATATCAAAATCTCATAATTTATTATGCATTTCAAATATATATACCTTCATGCCCTCTGCTTCCTTTGCGCCTCTGTATGAAACTCTTCCTTTAGAGCATCGTGCCAAAAAGCATGTCCTGAGCCTGTCGAAGGGTGGGAACCGGTTTTTGGCATTAAACGATGCGACAACAAAAACTTAGAGCGGGCAGTCTGATTCAGATTTAACACTGCCCGCTCTAAGCCATATGCGATACCCCTAAGCTGATTTTGCTTCTGGTTGACGGATGTCCTTATTTTGCATATTATTGCGAATATCTATTCGAAATAGCGAATTTTGGAGAGAATCCGTGATTGGACAATTGGCTTATGGCGGTTTTATCAATGGCCGTATGGTCGTGGGTGATGGCGCGGCATTTGCCGTGGAAAACCCATCAGATGCCAGCATTTTGGGGATGCAAAGCGCCGCGTCGCTGGGGCAAGTGGCCGAGGCTATCACCACCGCCCGTCGCGCCTTTGATGATCGCCGGTGGAGCGGCAAATCGCGCCAATATCGCGCCGATATTATGCGCAAATTTGCGGCTGCACTGGCTGCTCGCGCCGATTTTCTGCGCGATATGGCGGTGCGTGAAGCGGGCTGTCCGATCAACTCTTCGGTAATGAAAGCTCAGGTAGAAACCCCGTTGCGTCATGCCGCCGAAGCGGTGGATATGTTCCTGCTGCTGCCTGAAACGCTAGAAAATCCGCTGCCGTTACATGAACGGGTCAGTGTAATGGGCGGGATGATGCAATCTTTGCGCCGCTTTGATCCTGTCGGTGTGGTCACGGCGATTGCCGCCTATAATGTGCCATTTTTCACGGCTTTGTGGAAAATTGTGCCGGCATTGCTGACGGGCAATTCGGTAATTCTGCGGCCCAATCCGCTGACGCCCATCTCGGCCTTTGCCTTTGCCGAAGCGGCGGCGGAGGCTGGGATTCCGGATGGGGTGCTGAATGTCGTGGTTGAACAAGGGTTGGAAGGCGCGCAATTGCTGACCACCCATCCGGCGATTGATCTGGTATCCTTCACCGGATCATGCGCGGTTGGGGTCAAAGTCGCCGAACAAGCCGCGCCGACGTTGAAACGCTTAGTTTTGGAATTGGGCGGTAAATCGGCGCAAATTTTCTTGCCTGATTCGGTCGATAAGGCGGCAATGCATGCTTGGGTTGTCGCCACCGCCCATGCTGGCCAAGGCTGTGCGCTGGGCACCCGGATTTTTGTTCCAGAATCGGCTAAGGCGCAAGTTTTGGAGCAAGCTGCGGCGATGTTGGCAGCGATCAAGGTTGGCCCGGCGAATGATCCCGCAACTCAAACCGGGCCGGTGATAAATGCCTCGGCGGTGGCGCGCTGCGAACATTTCACGGCGGCGGCGGTGGTAGCGGGTGGGCGCGTGGCATTTGGCGGAGCACGGCCAAGCCATTTGGAACGAGGGCATTATTTCCTGCCAACCGTGTTGGATTTGCCCGATAATTCCAACCCCGCCGCACAGGAGGAAATTTTTGGGCCGGTGTCGGGGGTTATTGGTTACAAAGATTTGGATCACGCGGTGGCGATGGCCAATGACAGCAAATTTGGCCTGTCGGGCTTTGTTCATGGCCAAGACCCCAAAGAAGCCTTGCGGGTGGGGCTGGCGATGCGCAGCGGCACGGTCAATATCAACAGCGGCGTGACCAGCGCCTTTGCCTCGATGGGTGGGATTAAAATGAGCGGATTGGGCCGTGAACGCGGCGAAGAAGGCATCCGTGCCTATCAGCAGATGAGCGTGTTGAATTTGGGGTAACATCACAAGGATACCAAAATGGAGCGCGTCGAAAACACCGATACAATGACCGCGAATGACCCGCGCTATGCCAAAATGTTTGCGGTGAAAAAGGAATTTGCCAACCACGGTGTGTCGCTGGAACGCGATTATTCCGATGATCTCAACGCGCTGCGCAAACGTGGGCCGGTGTTGAAAGGTTCACCGCGTGCTTTGCTGGGGTTGCCCGAAATTGATGGCGGGACGACGGTGCCGCGTGAGAGCTGGACTCTGTTGTCCTATGCCGCTTGCGAGCGGGGCTTTCGTGAAAACACCCTGTTTTCTTCGGCGATTATGAAGGAAAGTCGGGGCGTTTCGGCAATTGGGCCGACGGTGTTGGAAATGACCGGCAAGGAACATAAGGCCTATCGCGCCACCACCCAGCCGCTGTTTTTGCGGCCCCGCGTGCTCGATTGGTGGAAGCGGCGCTGGATTGATGATGCGGTGGATTCGCTGCTCGATCGGTTGGTGGGTCAGGACACGGCGGATTTGAATTTGGATCTGTGTTCGCGGCTGCCGATGTATGTGGTGACGCGGGCGATTGGCTTGGAAGGCACCGATGCGCTGGGTTTCCGCGATCATCTGACCCGCAGCACTTTTGCCGCTGCGCAAGTGGGGGCCGAAGCGGCGGCGGAATCGCGGGCCGAAGTGGATAGGATTTTGGGCGAATTAATCGCCGCCCGCCGCGCAAGCCCCGGCGATGATGTGATTTCCGGCATGTTGGAAAATGATCTGAAATTGCCACATGTGCCCCCGCGCAAAATGACCGACGCCGAAATTTTCTCCTTTTGCAAGCTGATGATCTTTGCTGGCGGCGGGACGACGTGGCGGCAATTGGGGATTACGATTGATGCGCTGCTGACCCATTATGATTATTGGCAAGAATGCCGCGCAGACCGCAAGTTGATCGAAGTGGCAGTGGATGAAGCCCTGCGCTGGCGGGCTACCGACCCCTATTTCCCGCGTTTGGCCACCGAGGATATTGAGGTGGAAGGGGTGGTCATCCCCAAAGGTTCGCGGGTTGAGGTCTGTTTGGGGGCGGGTAATCGCGATCCGAAAATGTTTGAAAATCCCGATGTTTTTGACATTCACCGGCCAAAACAACACCATATGGGGCTGGGACTTGGCCCGCATCGCTGTCTGGGGATGGATGTGGCGAAACAGGAAATGGTCGGCGCGATTAACGGGCTGATGGACCGCTGGCCCGATTTGAAACTGGACCCCGCGCAGCCCAAGCCAATGTTTGTCGGGCTGGATCATCGCGGGATGAGCGCGGTGCCGGTGGCGATGAATCGAACCCGTTCTTGATACCGAGCAAAATAGGGAGTAATCCTAGGTAAGGCTTGCTGATTATTTTACCATAAAAGCCCCAGTCATGCGGAGAGGAGCAATTTGCGGTTCATTTGGGCCGTGCCGTGCTTTTTTCCGGAGGCAAGATGGCCGTAAGATATGATTTTATTGTCATTGGCAGTGGGCCAGCGGGGCGGCGCGCAGCTATTCAGGCGGCCAAGCTGGGCAAGAGCGTGTTGGTGGTCGAGGGGCGCAAGCGGGTCGGCGGGGTATCGGTGCATACCGGCACCATCCCATCCAAAACCCTGCGCGAGACCGCGCTGAACCTGTCGGGTTGGCGCGAACGTGGATTTTACGGACGATCCTATCGGGTCAAGCGCGAGATTGGCAGCGATGATCTGGGGATGCGACTGGCCAAGACATTGGAGCATGAAGTTGATGTCTTGGAGCATCAATTTCTGCGCAATGGCGTGCAGACAATGGCCGGATTCGCAAGGTTTGAAGATGCGCATACGCTGATTGTCCTATCGCCTGATGGCAGCGAATTGCGGGTGAAGGGGGATCGGATTCTCATCGCGGTGGGCACCGTGCCGTTTCATCCCGCGAATGTTGATTTCAGCCATCCCGCAATCATGGACAGCGATCAAGTGGTGCATTTGCCGCATCTGCCACGCAGCCTGACAGTGGTCGGGGCGGGGGTGATCGGCATTGAATATGCCACCGTGTTCAGCGCGCTGGACGTGGCGGTGACAATTATTGAACCACGCCCCACATTTCTGGATTTTATTGACGCAGAGATTATCGCCGAATTTACCCATCAACTGCGCGATCGTGGGGTGACATTTCGACTGGGTTCGGCGGTGGCGACGGTGGACAAGGACGGTGCTGGCAAGATTTTGACCACGCTGGAGGATGGCCGGATCGTGCGCAGCGAGATGCTGCTCTATTGCGCCGGTCGAATGGGCGCGGTCAGCGGGCTGGGGCTGGAAAATTGCGGGATTGTCACTGACAGCCGGGGACGGATCAGCGTGGATGCGGCGACATTGCAAACCACTGCACCGCATATTTATGCCGCTGGCGATATTATCGGTTTTCCCAGCTTGGCGTCCACATCCATGGAACAGGGACGGATTGCCGCCTGTCATGCTTTTGACATTGCCCTGCCGCCCGCGCCGCAATATTTTCCTTATGGGATTTATGCCGTGCCTGAAATTTCCACCGTCGGGATGAGCGAGCAAGAGGTGCGTGATAAGAAAATACCTTATGAATGCGGCATCGCCCGTCTGCGCGAAACATCGCGGGGGCATATTATGGGGTTGGATCAGGGAATGATGAAGATGATTTTCTCGCTGAAAACCCGCAAATTACTGGGGGTGCATATCATTGGTGAAGGCGCGACCGAGCTGATTCATATTGGCCAAGCGGTGCTGAATTTGAAGGGGACGATCGATTATTTTATTGAAAATACATTCAATTACCCGACATTGGCCGAGGCCTATAAAATTGCCGCGCTGGATGCTTGGAACCGGATGCGGGTCTGATGGGTGGATTTTTTGTCAGAGTCTGGTGACATTAGCTTGCTTATATAACACCCCTCCCCAGCCCCTCACCTTAGGGGGAGAGGGTTCCCTGCCCGACAGGGGTGACCACCCCCACCGCCGAAGGAGACAAGTGGCTCCGCAGGGCTCCCCCTCAAGGGGGAGGAGTCATGATAGTGCCATGGCATGTCATCGCGCTTTAAAACTAACACTTGTTTTATAATTTGCCGAAGCTGTCGCGCCATGCCACATTGATGCCTGAAATGGTTGGTTTGGGGAATACTCGTGCGTATTTGCAGATTTTCGCTTATCGCAGATGTCAGTGCTGCACCGTGCGTGGGCATTTATGATGAGGCAGGTATCCGCGATGTTACCCCCGCGACGCAAGCCCTGCCGGACTTGCGCTGGCCGCTACCACTTGGCGATCAATTCATTGCCAATCTGCCGCAGTTGCGCCCCGAAATTGCTCGGCTGGCGGCTTTGGCCCCCCTCATTCCGCTCGATCAGATCAAGCTGCTATCGCCCATAGCCAATCCCAGTAAGCTGATCTGTGCCATGGGAAATTGGCGGCATCATGGCGCACCGGCGGGGCTGATGGGCTTTGGATTTAAGGCGACAAATGCCCTGGCCAATCCGTCTGATCCGGCGGAAATACGCTGGCCCGACCGCGCCACGCTGCATGAGCCAGAGCTGGGGGTGATAATTGGCCGCAGCTGCACCGCCATCACCCAGGCCGACGCGCTGGATTATGTTGCGGGCTACACCTGTGCCTTGGATACGACGATGAAGGAGGTCAAGGAGACCTTTTCCTTTTGCAAATCTGTCGACACATTTGCCACTTATGGCCCGTGTTTTGTCACCGCCGATGCGGTGCCTGATCCTGCGGCATTGGGTTATCGTTTTTGGGTCAATGGAGAAATGCGCGGGGCGCGCAGCTTTGCCGATCTAACCGGCAGCCCCGCAGAATTGATCGCCTTCGCCTCGTCAACCATGACCCTCTATCCGGGCGATATTTTGATGATGGGCGCGGCGGATGTCGGGCCGGTGGTGGCGGGCGATGTCATGTCGCTTGAAATTGCTGGTATTGGGCGCATGGATGTGGATGTGAAATTGTCGCAATATGCGCGGTGAATACAACAGAAAATAGCAATCGGGAGAGAGGTTACATGCCAAATTTTGCATTGGGTTGGCGG
>JBEAOQ010000278.1:0-3533 GCA_041164845.1 Pseudomonadota bacterium
CCCGCCCCGCCCGACCTGATTCTGTCGGGCGTCAATCGCGGGGCCAATCTCGGCGATGATGTGACCTATTCCGGCACCGTTTCTGCGGCCTTTGAAGGGGCACTGGCCGGTATCCGCTCGATCGCCCTCAGCCAAGTCTATGCATCCGAAGGCATGGGCGACAGCGTGCCGTTTGAAGCCGCCGAACAATGGGGCGAAAAAATATTACGCCCGTTGCTCGATGCCCCCTTTGCACCGCGCACACTTATCAATATAAATTTCCCACCGATTCCCGCCGGTTCGGTCAAAGGGGTCAAAGTGGCCAGACAGGGTTTCCATGATTATGCGCGCGGCAGCGTGGTCGAAAGCACCGACCCACGCGGCTATCGCTATTTCTGGTTCGGCCTGCACGGCATGGAACATACATCGGGACATGACTCTGATCTCGAAGCAATTGCCGATGGTTATATATCGGTCACGCCGCTGCAACTCGATCTCACCCACCAAGCCTCGCTTTCCGCCCTAGCTGCGCGGTATTCAGCGTGAAATCTGCGCATTTCTTGATCCTATTGCCGCTTTCGCTGGCCATATCAGTCAGCATATCGGCCAAAACTGCGCCAAAAGACCTGCTCCCCAAAGCCAAAACAGCGTCAAAACCCCACCTAAAGGCCCCCAAAAAGGACTTGGCGGATGAAAGTCAGCATCGCGTGCTGGCCGGTGAAACCTTGGGCGGAATCGCCAATCGCGCCGAAGTTCCACGCATTATCATCGCTGAAGCCAATGGCTTGACCCCGCCCTATCGCTTGCGTGAAGGGCAAATTCTCAAACTCCCCCGCACCAAACATCATATTGTAAAGGCAGGGGAAACTGGCTTCGACATCGCCTATACCTATGGCATTCCCTTTAATGCCATCGCCGTCGCCAATGGGATAGATCGCAAGAGCATCATCAAAGTCGGCCAAGATTTGCTGATCCCCACCATCCTCGCCCCAGCGCCAGAAGCGACCCCCAAGTCCAAAGCGGAAACACCGGAAAAACCCGTCAAAACCGCCCCAAAACCCGATAAAACTCCCCCACAAACCGTCTCAAAACCCGAAAATGACCATGATTTTTTCTGGCCTGTTGAGGGCAAAGTCCGGCGCGGTTTCACCTCGCACGCCAGCGATGATTTCCACGATGGTATTGATATTCCAGCCCCTTTAGGCACCGCCGTCCGCGCCACCCTTGATGGCACGGTGCTGTTCGCTGGGTATGAGCCCAAATCATTCGGCAATCTGGTCATCATCGACCACGGCAATGGCTGGAAATCGGTCTACGCCTTCCTCTCCAAACTGACGGTAAAACTGGGGGATAAAGTCAAACGCCGCGAACGCGTCGGCCTGATCGGCCACAGCGGCAAAGCCACCCGCGACGAACTGCATTTCGAATTGCGCAAAGATAACAAGCCGACCGATCCCGAGGCTCAACTTCCAGAAAAATCCGAGGTTAAAGAGATAAAATATTAATTTTCCTGTTTAACCCATAACCCAAAACACCGTCCCCATCGCCAAATAGGCCGCCAGCCAATAGCCGCAATCAATTAAAATCATCCGCCGCGCCACCCCCTGCCGCAGCGCCCCCAGACACACCGCCGGTATCACAAAAGCCACCGCCAGTCCGCCGCTCATCATCCAATAAAGCCAAGGTTTTCCGGCCAGATGCGCCGCCCCCAACCGCGCAAAATTATGCCCCATCATCGTCGCGGCAATCAACATCACCACCACGACAATGCCATAATTGCGGATCGGTGCCCCCTTTTCTTTATCAGCGCCATCCGCCCCCATGCCCTCCAGCAAGGGCCGACCCGTGCGAAACAGCGGCCCATGCCACACCATCCCCAGCGCCACCGCCAGATTAGCCCCCAATATCACCGCAATCCAATTCACCGCGCCCACAGCTATCTCCGCCAATATGTGCTGACAACCATGCTATACAGCATCGTGCCAAAAAAGCATGTCCTGAGCCTGTCGAAGGGTGGGAACCGGTTTTTGGCTACCAACGATGCGGCAACAAAATCAATAGCGGGCAGTCTGATTCAGATTTAACGCTGCCCGCTATAATGCCGTCAGTTTTAATTCAACCAAGTAGCCGGGCGCATGGCCAATGCATCCATCTCGTTCGCCGCCAGCGATCCATGTGTGGTATTATCATCACCGACAAAACGTAGCCCCCCCGCCAGCG
Source organism: Pseudomonadota bacterium (assembly GCA_041164845.1). GTDB lineage: Bacteria > Pseudomonadota > Alphaproteobacteria > Sphingomonadales > Sphingomonadaceae > Novosphingobium. The sequence goes on from JBEAOQ010000278.1 coordinate 2,200, forward strand.
CCGCAACCAGTGCCATCGCCGGACTATTCGCCTCAGCCGCCACTTCATCATGGCTGCCCGCCAATATCACCGAAGCCAAATGCACCCCGTTGCTGCCGCGCGACAAAAGAAAACCCGCCGAGGGTGGAACCAGCGCCAAAGCCGCACTTTCATAAGCGCCCGCCATCAACATATTTTCAAAAATCATCCGATCGGGCAAATGCCCCATCCCCGCCAGCTGCCCACGCGGCGCGATAGACATCAACGCATAGGTTTCGCGCAAAGCATCCCCCTGCTCGGCATCATCGGCATCGGGGCAAAAACGACACACATCGGCCAGGCTTTCACGCCAAAGTTCTGAATCCATGCGGTAAATTAAATTGTTTTTCATCGGAGCGACCCTTATATTATCTGTCCGCTATGCAAAAATACGCATGGAGATTCAAGCCTGATGGATGTGAAATAGCACCATTTCCGAGCTAACATGCATCAGACCATCCATAATTTGATATTCGCACAGATTGGCCATTGCGCAAGCCCGCTAACCATATCTTGCCCCACGCCCGTCCCTGAATGAGACGCTTATCGGCCTATGACAGCCGCATAGGCTTCGCGCATTACCCGCAAATCCACGCGCCTGTGCGTCACGCCAATCGCATCAAAAAATTCCAGCAATTTGATGGTAAAATTGCGGCCCAAACCGCTGGCATCGCGGAATTGCGCTGCTGTAAATCCGCATGCATCGCTTGCCGCCAATTCCGCCGCAATGCCCACCAAAACTACCACATGGCTGCCCAGCATAAAATTCCGCGCATTTATCTGCCACAGATCACCATTGCGGCAGCGGCGCAGCAACACCGCCCGCATCGCCGCATCGCTATGGTGCAAATCCCGCGCCACCTCATCCAGCGTAAATCCGCACGGCGGCCCATCCTCAAACCGCTCCAAAACACCACGCCAAATGGCCAATTCTGCGGCATTATACTGCGCGCTATGGGCCGTCAGATGAATGTAAGGCCCCGCTGATTCCACCTGCCGCTCTTGCCCCAACAGCCCCACCACATAGGCCAAGCAATCCCCAGATGGCATCGGCGATAGCAGCGTGCGCAGCTCCTTCATCGTTACCCCAGCCTGATCGTTATGCTCCCGATGATACGCGCCCAGAATGGCCAAAATCTCGCCCTGCAAGGTCATCAACCGCTGCTGACTCGCTATAATTTTGCGCGATTTCCCCAAAATCACCGCACCGCTGCGCAAGGATAATTCCCGCAGCATGTCCGCCGTCAAATTACAGCAGTGCGCAAACCAATCGGCTGGAATTTCAAACCCGTCCAACCGCAATAACCCCGCCAAAG
>JBEAOQ010000279.1:0-3176 GCA_041164845.1 Pseudomonadota bacterium
CTGGCTGGTCGCCATCAACACGGCGGTCGCGTCTTCGTAGCTGTCGGCGCTTTGCAGCATTTCGGTCATGGCGAATAATTCGTCGGTTTGCCATTTGGCTTCGTTGGCGGTGGCGAGAAAAGCTGCGCGGGCGTGGAATTCTTTGCGGCCATAGACCGCGATAAATGCTTCCAAAACCAAGGCCAGAACCGCAAAGCCCATCGCCGGATAGGTCAGCCAGACCGAACCACTATGCGGCAAAACCAGCAATGTGATCAACAATGCCACCGCAATTGCCATGCTGAGCATCGCCAAAGCCGAGCTCAGCCCGATGACGATTAAATGCTTTTCGCCATTTGCGGCAGCCTTGGAATATGATTGTAACATTTCGGTCTTTGCCCCTATTTTCCCACGACCGCATTAGGGGGAATACCTATAATTAGGCTTAAATATCATGGTTAATGGGGATTAAGTTTTGGCTACGGCTGTCTCAATTGGGCAATTTGTCGCTCTTTTTCTCATCAAAATCGGGGATTGTGTTGGCGGCTTTGGCTGCGGTAATTTTGGCGATCATTTGGCGGGCGTAGTCGCTGGCACCGCCGCCATGCGGATTATTGGCGACCACTGCAATCGCTGCAATCGCTGCATCATATTTCTTTTGATTGGCCAAGGCCGACGCATAGGTAATGCGCATGGATTGTTCCTGAGGAACCAGAGCCACCGCCTGCGCCAGCCCCATAATGGCGTTATCAGACGGCGGTTTGCCGGTGCTTATCTGGCTGAGATAATATTCAAACAGCGGTCTTGGATCATCGGGATTGGCGCGGTTGGCCTTTAAAATCCAGCTGCGCACCTCTTTCCACTTGGCCGCATCAAAATCCTTGGCCAGCCGCAGCGGGCGTGCCAGTGAGAGCGCCTTCCATATCAAAGCGCGGCTGTTTTGCGGATCCAGTTGGATTGCGGCATCGGCGGCGGCAGAGCTGGCAGTATAATTGGTCAAATCCAGTTCGGCCTCGGCCAAACAGGTCAGAACATCGGCATTATCGGCATATTTTGCCGCCAAGAGGCGCAGCTCTGCGGCAATTGGTTCGCGCTCTTTCGCATTTGTCCCACTGGTCAATTTGAGCCGCAGTAAGACGATGGAACTGCTGGCTTCGCTTAATTGGTTGACGGCAAAAGGCTTGGGTTCGGGCAGGGGTTTCAGCGTTTTCTGGTAAATCATACCGCCATTCAAATAGGTCTCCAGCGCCGCGCTTAGTTTTTTCAGATCACCAAATGTGGATTTGGCAGCTGCCAGACTGGGCGTGCCCTGTCTCACCAATGCGAGATAGGCAATCAATTGCCCATCGCGGGTGGGTGCATTGTGCAGATAATGGGTCAACAGCCAGGCACGGGCATAGAAGCTGTATATTTGATCGCCCTTTAGATCAGCGCCGCGTGAACTCAGCAATTTTTCGATTGGCATATCCGAACTGTTGAACAAGCTGTAGGCGCGAGAGGCATTGGGTAGAGCATATTTGGCATTTCCTGCGCTATCGATCCTAGTGTTGCTAATATATTCGGCAAATCCTTCGACATACCATGCGGGATAGGCCACTTGGAAATATTGCAACATCAAATGATGCGCATATTCGTGGAATAAGACCACGTCTTCAATGTTAGCATATTCGTTGTCGCCCTGATCATAGCCGTCCATATGGCGCGGAACCACCGCATAGGCTCCTCCAATACTGGCAAAATAGAACCCAGATACATTGATGTTTTTTGCGCTATAGAGCGATTGAACCGCATAAGGTGAACGGACAAAATAGACTGTGAGCTTTATCGGCGTTTCTTGGCTATCCGCCCCCGTGACACCGCGCATTAGCAGGTCAAAGCGTTCCAATTTGATGGCATTGGCGCGCAGGTCGCTCTCGCTGCCGTCGCTGTAGAAGATAAAATGTTCGGTTTCAGCGCGGCGCCATTTGCCCAATTTTTGCGGGGCGGGGGCGGATATTGTTGGGGTGGTTTGGGCCAAACATGGTGATGGCAGTGATATTGTGCAAATTATCAGAACCGCGCCCCATGTTGCCCGCCATGTTGTGCAGTAATTTACCATAATGTGATCCTAAGCATGATGACTAGCTATTGAATTGCGCAATAGCCGCTCATGTCGAGCGAAGTCGAGACATCGCGCCTGATGTCTCGACTTCGCTCGACATGAGCGGATCAATTTAAACACATCAAGCTCTAAATATCTGGCAAATAGTTAATTTGGCTTGCCTGTGACGTCAAGCCATGCGGTTGCAGGCCGGACTATGTATCATCAGGCGGAGAAAATATTGCGCAATAAAATTGCGCAATAAAATACCAAAGCCATAGATTTCGCGGGGGTGTTGGGTTAAGCTGCGCCTATCAAATTCACCCCTAACGGGTGATGTCATTTTGAAAGGGACGCTATGAACCTTTCCGCACAGATGCCGTTGGATCATAATCCGATTGGCTTGGATGGTTTTGAATTTATTGAATTTTGCGCGCCGGAAAAGGGGCTGTTGGAGCCGGTGTTTGCGGCGATGGGTTTTGCCCATGTTGCGCGGCATCGCAGCAAACATGTCGATCTGTGGCGGCAGGGCGAAATCAATTTGATCGCCAATTATGAGCCGCAATCGCCCGCTGCCTTTTTCGCGGCGGAGCATGGGCCTTCGGCCTGTGGCATGGGGTTTCGGGTGCAAAATTCTGCCGCCGCTTATGCCGAGGTTTTGGCGCGGGGGGCCGAGCCGGTGGAGACCCGCACTGGGCCGATGGAGCTGCGGCTGCCAGCGATACGCGGGATTGGCGGGGCGATGATCTATCTGATTGATCGCTATGCCGGGCATGGCGGTGCGGATGACACGCTGTCGATTTATGACATTGATTTCAATTGGCTGGATGGGGTTGCGCGGCATCCCATTGGCGCAGGGCTGTTGAAAATCGACCATTTGACCCATAATGTTTATGGCGGGCGGATGGAGCATTGGGCGCGGTTTTATGAGCGGATCTTCAATTTCCGCGAGATTCGCTATTTTGATATTAAGGGCGAATATACCGGCCTGACCAGCCGCGCCATGACCGCGCCGGATAACAAAATCCGCATCCCACTGAACGAAGAGGGGCGCAAGGGAGCCAATAACGGAATAGGCCAAATTGAGGAATTTCTGCGCGACTATAATGGCGAGGGG
>JBEAOQ010000280.1:0-5298 GCA_041164845.1 Pseudomonadota bacterium
TGGGCCTCGACACCGGCCCAATGTCGGGCTTTGACAATGCCGGTGTGGACACAGCCTTTTTCGGCGGCAATCCTCGGGTCAAAAGCAATTTCATCTGCACCTTGGGCTATGGTGATCCATCGACCATTTTTGACCGCAGCCCCCGCCCAGATTTCGACACGTTTAACGCCATCGCTTAATCACCCACAACATGCACACTCTGGCGATTGATTGCTCCAGCGAAGCCTGTTCGGTCGCGCTGTTTGATGGGCCAGACTTGCTTGCCGGTGATTGGCAAATGCTGGGGCGCGGCCATGCCGAGGCGCTGATTCCCAAAATCGCCGCTCTGCCTGACAAAGGCCGGGCGGAGCGGATTGTCGTCGGCCTTGGCCCGGGCAGCTTCACCGGCGTGCGGATTGGCCTCGCCGCTGCCCGTGCGCTGGGGCTGGCTTGGTCGGCACCTGTTTTCGGCTATCCCAGTTTGGCCTTAGTCGCCGCCATGGCCCAAAACGAAATGGCCCAGCGCGAACACCGACAACAACCCATCCTCATCGCCGCAACCGCTGGCCACGGCGAATGGTTCGTCCAAAATTTCGCTGCCAACGCCCAGCCCACCACCCCACTCGCTTCGCTCAACCCCGAAACCGCGATGAATTTTGACACGGATTGGGTCGCCGGTTCCCAAGCAGACACACTGGTCGCCATGCGCGGCTATGGCTGTGCTATGCCGATCTGGCCCGATGCCCGCTGCGCCATGCTGCTGGCATCGGGCCATCTGACCACCGACCTTACCCCAATCTATGGCCGCGCCCCCGATGCCAAAATCGCCGCCCCTCCCCCCTTATGACCGCCATTTCTATGACAGACGACATCGACCGCATCATGGATGTCATGGCCAGTGCCTTTGACCCGCAATTTGGCGAAGCATGGTCCCGCGCCCAAGTTCTCTCGGGCTTAGTGATGCCGAACGCGCATTATCATCTGCTCGCCCCCACTGGCCACACCCCCCTGCCGCATGAACCCACCGCCGGTTTCGCCCTATTGCGCAGCGTGCTTGATGAACAAGAACTGCTGCTTATCGCGGTAAATCCCCAATACCGCCGCTTGGGACTCGGCGCCAAACTCCTCTCCCAAGCCCTTGAAAATGCCCGCAGCCGTGGCATCGCCAAAATGTTTCTGGAAATGCGCGCCGGAAATCCCGCCGAATATCTCTATTTGGCGCATGGTTTTACCCCCACCGCCACCCGCCCCAACTATTACCGCACCGCCAGTGGGGCGCGTTTGGACGCCATCACCTATGTATGCTTACTTGATAATTAGGGCTTTTACCGGCTTAACTACCCACACACCCATGAATTGCTAAAAATTTGCATCAGATGCTTGTCATCGTTAAAAATTGGGTTCATAGCCAAGAATATGGGTTAGAATATAAAAATTCATCTCATTATTCACAGGAGAAATGCTCTCGCAAGATAGCATCACGACAAATACTACGCGGTCGCCGCAAATTATAAGGATAAATATTATGGAACATAGCCACAGCGATATGACCGAAACGCTCATCACGCTCACCTCCGACATTGTTGCCGCTCACGTCAGCAACAACAGCGTTTCCGCTACGGAACTCTCCAGCCTGATCGGCAGCGTCTATGGCGCTTTGGCCGCTCTGGGCCAATCTGCCCCCTTGGCAGAATCGGCACCAGCCAAGCCCGCCGTGTCGATCCGTGCCTCGGTCAAACCCGAATATGTCACCTGTTTGGATTGCGGGATGGAGCTGAAAATGCTCAAGCGCCATCTGATGACTCATCATCAAATGACCCCTGACCTCTATCGCTCACGCTGGAGCCTCCCTTCAGATCATCCGCTGGTCGCCCCACTTTACGCGGAAAAGCGCCGCAATTTGGCAATGAGCATCGGTCTTGGCCGCAAGCCTGGCGTCAAACGTGGCCGCAAGCCCAAGGCATAAATTGCCGCAAACACTTGCAAAATCGCCCCGCTTGGCTATTGTCTAGCGGGGCTTTTCATTTCATAGTATCACCATTGCGAGCGTCGCGAAGCAATCCATCACCTGAACTGGCCAAAAACCCTTTCTGGATTGATTCTACGCACTCGATAACAAAAATGATTACACAATAATTTCATCAGATTCCAAGGCATCAATTGTGCAGCAAACCATCGACATCGAAGCCCTTTGCGCCCAGCGCGGCCTGCGCATCACCGATCAGCGCCGGATCATCGCCCGCGTCCTATCGGAAAGCCAAGACCACCCCGATGTGGACAGCCTCTATGCCCGCGCATCCGCCTTGGATTCGGGCATTTCCATCGCCACTGTCTACCGCACCGTGCGCCTGTTCGAAGAGGCGGGCATTTTGGACCGTCATGATTTTGGCGATGGCCGCGCCCGTTACGAAGCGGCCCCAGAAGCGCATCATGACCATATGATCGACGTCGAAACCGGCCAAGTGATTGAATTTGTCGATCCCGAACTGGAATCGCTGCAACGGCAAATCGCCGAACGCATGGGCTATCGCTTGGTCGATCACCGCATGGAACTCTATGGCGTCAAATTGGGCCATCAAACCCCCGCCAAATCCAGCCACATCCGCCAAGAATGACGGCAACTCATCCCCCGCAACCTCCCCGTTTGCGGCGTTTCTCTCCCCTCGCTGCACTGCTTATCACGCTGCGCGTCATCGCCATGTTTGGCTGGCTGCTGATCTGCGTCATCCCCAGCGTTCTGGCGCGCAAATTCCACCGCCGCACGATCTGGCCCAGCCGGTTTCTTGGCGGCATTCTGCATATCGCCGGAGTTGATCTGCGCCGCACCGGGGACAAAGCACCGGGCCGCGTGTTGTTCATCGCCAATCATGTCAGCTGGCTGGATATTCCGGTGATGTCCGCCCTCACCCACACCGCCTTCGTTGCACATGATGGGCTGGCCAATATCCCTTTCATCCGCTGGCTCTGCGACATGAACGACACCATCTTCGTCGCCCGTCATCAACGCACTAATGTGCAAAATCAAGTCGATAATATCCGCGATGCCCTGCGTGATTGCGGAGCATTGGCGATTTTTCCCGAAGGCACCACCAGCGACGGCACCGGCCTCCTCCCGTTCAAAAGCGCGCTATTGGCGTCCTTAGACCCCCTGCCCCAAGACATCACCATCCAACCGATCTGGCTCGATTACGGCCCCGATTGCGCGGTTATGGCTTGGGTTGGCGAAGAACGCGGGCTGAGAAATTTCCAACGAATCCTAGGCCGCCGCAAAAAATTACCCGTCACCGCCCATTTCCTCCCCCCTCTCAGTGGCGCTGATCTCACCAACCGCAAAATTATCACCCTTGCCGCCCGCACCGCTATCCAACAAAAAATGAGCACAGCACAACTCTCTCCCCCCCGCCTTCGCGGGGACAGGCTTTAGGGGAGAGATACGAAGACTTGACCATTTATGGCCTAGTCGCAGTTGAGAGGGGCAGTCGCATAGGAAATTTCGCAAAAAAGAATGGTTCGCGCAGAGGCGCAAAGGCGCTGAGAAGGAGTTAAGAGGAGAAAAAACGCAGTAACTTCAGTGATACTGTGGCGCTTATCAAATCACTTGCAATCCGGCGCAATCTCTCGGCGTCTCTGCGCCTCTGCGCGAACCAAATTTCTGCATATGCCGCATTCAACAACTCAAGCAATCGCCCCACACCCCCTTCTATTCCCCGCCGTTTTCCCCTATCGGCTCTCCCATGCGCAAAATTCCACCACCTCAAACCTACCGCGTCAAAAGTTTCGGCTGTCAAATGAACGTCTATGACGGCGAACGCATGGGTGAATTGCTGGCCGATCAAGGCCTAACCCCCGCTCTTGATGGTGAAAATGCCGATCTGGTGGTGCTCAATACCTGCCATATCCGCGAAAAAGCGGTTGATCGCGTCTATTCCGACATTGGCCGCATCCTTAAAGATTGGGGCCGCAAAGATTGGGCCAAAGATAGCACCCGCGACGATGGCTCCGCCCCGCTGATTGCCGTCGCCGGTTGCATTGCCCAGGCCGAAGGCGAAGAAATCATGGCCCGCGCCCCCAGCGTGCGGATGGTGGTCGGCCCACAAGCCTATCACCGCCTGCCCGAAATGTTGGCCCGCGCCCAAAATGGCGAACGCGTCACCGACACCGACATGCCGGCCAATGCCAAATTTGATGCCTTGCCCAAACGGCGGCGCAGCGGCGCTTCGGCCTTCCTCACAGTGCAAGAAGGCTGCGACAAATTCTGCACCTATTGCGTGGTTCCCTATACACGTGGCGCAGAAATATCGCGTCCCTATAAGGATTTAATCGCTGAATCGCAGAAATTGGTTGAAGCCGGAGCCTTGGAGATCACCCTCCTCGGCCAAAACGTCAATGCGTGGAGCGGCACCGACGACACAGGCCGCGCCATCGGTCTCGACGGCCTAATCCGCAGCATCGCCAAAATCCCCGAACTCAAACGCATCCGCTATACCACCAGCCACCCCAACGACATGACCGACGCCCTGATCGCCGCGCATGGCGAAATCGACAAGCTGATGCCCTTTTTGCATCTGCCGGTGCAATCAGGCAGCAACCGTGTATTGTCCGCAATGAACCGCAACCATGATGTCGGCACCTATCTGCGCGCGCTTGATAAGGTGCGCAAAGTGCTCCCGGACATCGCCCTCTCCGGTGATTTTATCGTTGGCTTTCCCGGCGAAACCGAGGCAGAATTTATCGAAACCCTCAATCTTATCAACATGGTCGGCTATGCCCAAGCCTTCAGCTTCAAATATAGTTCCCGCCCGGGCACCCCTGCCGCCACCATGGACAACCACATCGCCCCCGACGTGATGGATGACCGGTTGCAACGCCTGCAATCCGCGCTGCAATCCAGTAGCCTGACCTTTAACCAGACCAAAGTCGGACAAAAATGTCAGGTTCTGGTTGACCGCACCGGCCGCCGCGATGGGCAATGGCTTGGCAAATCACCATGGCTGCAATCGGTCTATTTCACCGGCGATGCGGCCATCGGCGATCTGGTAAATGTCGAATTACAAGAAGCCGGCCCCAATTCGCTAAGCGGCCTCCTCCTCTAATCCCTCCCCCGCCCCCCTTTCGTCATCCCTGCCCCCCCCTTTCGTCATCCCCGCCCCCCCCTTTCGTCATCCCCGCGAAGGCGGGGATCCATCTCCCACACTCAAATTTATAAAATAAATTGTGTAAAGCCCAGCCAATGCTGGTGAACACGCTACGAAAAGTCATTTATCCACCATTCCCCCCATCCCCAGCTTGCGCTGTGACAATTCCCGCATATCCTACGAT
>JBEAOQ010000281.1:0-4639 GCA_041164845.1 Pseudomonadota bacterium
GTAGCGATTGTCAGTATTTCATCTCGGGTTGCCTCGGCGTCGCGAATCTTGGCACGACGGCGGGTTTTGCGGTTTTCCGACTGGGGAGAGGGCTGTTCGACAGGGCTGCGCATCGCAAACATAATGGCGCAAAGTGGTGATATGTGCAACAACATTCCAACCAGAATGTTTGTTATTGACTGGACTAACCAGTCGGTATAGTTGGCGGGCACAAGCGGAAGGCGGAATCGCCACACACTGCCGCACAAAGGGGGTTTCATTTATGACACATATCGCACGCACATCATTCATTTCACTGGCTTTCGCTTTAGCCAGCCTATCGGCACCTGCCTTCGCACAGGCCGATTCGAAGGCACCCGTTCCAGCGGCACAAGCGCCCGATGCCCCCGCCCCAGGCGAAATTATCGTCACCGCCAACAAGCGTAATGAACGTCTGCAATCGGTGCCTGCTTCGGTCACGGCTGTTAGCTCGGAAACGCTGGCGCGCATGGCGATCCAGTCACCCAAAGAATTCGGCCAGATTTCGCCGACGTTGAACTTTCAGGCTGCTGATGAAGCGCGGCTGTTCAATTTCTCGATTCGCGGCATTGGCACCGATACTTTTTCGGTGGGTGTCGAGCCTTCGGTTTCCACCATCGTCGATGGCGTCGTCTATACTCGGGTTGGTTCGATTTTCGATGGCCTGAGCGATTTGGAGAAGGTTGAAGTTCTCAACGGGCCGCAGGGCACACTGCAAGGCAAGAACGCCTCGGCAGGTGCCGTGGTCATCACCACCAAAGCTCCAAACCGCGATCGGTTGCAAGGCCGCGCCGAATTTGGTTTGGCTGAGCATGGCGAATATTCCGGCACACTGATGCTGACGGGGCCGATTAACGACAAGCTCGCTTTCCGCGTCAATGGCTATTATCGGGCAGAAGATGGTGTGGTGACCAATATCGGCACCGGCAAAACCGTCAACAATGCCACCAGCTATGGCGTGCGCGCCAAATTGCTGTTCGAACCCAGCAGCGATGTAAAATTCACCCTGTTGGGCGATTGGTCCTATCGCAAGGCCGATTGCTGCGCCGAACCCCTGCGCATCGCTGCGGCATCGGGCAATGTCACTGCGGCCTTTACTGGCACGCCAGTGGGGCCGCTTAATACCTTTGTCAACCTGAACACCCCCCAAGAAGGCTCGCAGAAAAATCGCGGCGTTTCGTTGCAGGGCGATATTGCAGTCGGCAACCACACGCTGACCACGATCACCGCGTTCCGTCAGTATCGCGACTTTGCCATTCGTGACCGCGATGGCACCAATGCCCCTTTCACCGGCGTGACCCCAACCCAGCTGTTCTCCGCCACCAATCCAGGCATCACCGCAGCGGCAGCTCTGGCCAAATTGCAGACATTGCTGGTCAATCCGCTCAGCTTCTCTTGCCGGTATCTGAACGGAGCCGGTGCAGAGCCAGTTTGCGGTGAAAGCAACAGCCTCGAAAAGAGCGACACTTTCAGTCAGGAAATCCGTCTCGCATCGCCCACGGGTGGCAAAGTGGATTACATCTTGGGCGCATATTATTACAATGCCCTGACCGAACGTGATCTGACCATTGCCGGCGTTCGCTCGAACATTGCGGGTAACGTGTCCTTCCCAACCACAACTTCGGTGCTTGTGGCCAATCCCAATGCCTATGTGTTGGCGGATGCGATTATCAAGGTTCGCAATGTTGACGCCGCCGCCTTTGCCAATGTTAACGTGCATGCCAGCGAAAAGCTGACGATCTCCGGCGGCATCCGCTTTGTTTATGACAAGCTGACCTATGATGTCCACAAAGTGACCGGCCCTAATGGTGACCACATTGGTGCAGCAACATCGGGAGGTGCCAATGCCGGCACGCCGAATTTCAACACCAATCTGAATTACGACGATACAGCATTGTTGGGCAAGATCACGGCGAAGTATCAGTTCACCCGCGATCTGATGGTTTATGGCCTGTGGGCGCATGGCTATAAGAGCCAAGCGGTGGATGCCGATATTTTCGTTAGCCAAGTAGGTTTCAATGCTTTCCCAGTGGCCCCGGAAACATCCAACTCGTTTGAATTGGGCTTTAAATCAAGCTGGTTTGACCGTCTGCTAACCGTCAATGTCACCGGTTATAAAACCACCTTCGCTGGCTATCAGACGTCATCGTCGGGCACGGATGGTTCGGGCGCCCCAGTATTGCGCTCGGCGGGCAAATTGTTCACCAAAGGCGTCGAAGGCGAAGTCACCCTGCGGCCGAACAGCGCCATTCGCCTGTCGGGCAATTTCTTGTTCTCCAAGAACGAATTTGGCGATCTGTTTGTTACCCCGACGTTGAATATTAAGGGCGGCGTGCCACTTAACGCCCCCTCAACCAAATGGGGTTTGACCAGCAGCTATGATATGGCGCTTGGCAAATGGAGCGCAAATTTCAGCACCAATTACACTTGGACCAGCAAGACCCTGTTCACCAATCTGGCTGACGCGGCCAACCCCAATTCGATCTGGTTGCGCCCGTCCTTCGGGGTTGCCAATCTGGCGGTGACTCTGAATTCGCCGGACGATAAATTCAAGATCAGCCTCTATGTAAAGAATCTGTTCAACGAGCATTACGTTGCTGGTCTGCGTCGTATTTCCGGTTCGGTTGGTGGCGCTGGCGCGGTGGCACAGGCCTTGCCGCGTGACTTTAATCGCTTTGTCGGCGGTTCGCTTACGATGAACTTCTGACCCACAAAAGGGCACGTAATAGCAGGGGGCATCGCGATGGCCGGCAGGAATGAGACATTCATGGCCGGACATCGCGGGCGGTCTCATGTCGCATTTTTTCACCTGGCGGCTCGTTTTGACTGTTAAACGGCGGCTCGGCTGATTCAATGTGGTGATGTCATCATGCTGTCGCGGCATTACAACCAAATTCATTTTACCCTGCCTAGGGGGAAGCCCCGTGCTTCCCCCGCTTTTTAGTCGGACCACGGTGATGCCGCCACGCATCTACAATAGGAAATAAATATGGCCCGCATCACAGCCCATGCAGTCGGATTGATTGGACGTGGTATAGGTGCGAGTCGCTCGCCCCATCTCCATGAGGGTGAAGCGCGGTCGTTGGGCATTGCGCTAACCTACCAGATTGTCGATTTTGACAGGCTGGATTATTCTGACTCAAAACTTGAAGAGGTTGTCCGCTTTCTCGCTGGTATTGGCTGGACCGGCTGCAATGTGACTTACCCTTTCAAGCAGGCGGTAATGACTTTTTGCGACGAAGTAAGCGAAGAGGCTGCTGCGCTGGGTGCGGTTAACACCCTGATATTCCGCGACGGGCGGATTATGGGCGACAATACCGACTGGATCGGCTTTTCCGATATGATCGAAAATCATATCGGCACAGTTGCGGGCACCCGTGTAGCACAGCTTGGTGCAGGTGGTGCTGGTTCGGCAACCGCTTATGCGTTGGCCCGTCTCGGCGTAAAGGAACTGGCGCTGTTCGATCCGTCGGTGGAACGCTGCGAGCAATTGGCCGGTCGACTCGCGGCAAGTTTCACCAACTGCCGCATCACAGTTTGCGCCACGCCAGCCCAAGCGATTATCGACCGTGATGGCATAGTTCAAACGACCCCTATCGGCATGGCGTCGCATCCCGGAATGCCATTCTTGGCGGAATTGATGAACGCAAGCCAATGGCTTGCCGATGTTATCTACTTCCCGGCCGAAACCGCCCTGCTCGCCGCCGCCCGCGCCAAAGGAATGCGGGCGATCAATGGTGCTGCGATGGTAATAGGTCAGGCGGCAGCAGCCTTCTGCTTGTTTACGGGGCATTCCTGCGATCAGCATAGAATGCTTGCAACTCTGCTTCCCAATGCTTCATGTGATGATGACCAATGAGGAGTTAACCATGAAGACGTCGATTGCTACCGTATCGCTAGGGGGAACACTGGACAGCAAGCTGGAGGCGATTGCCCGCGCTGGGTTCTCGGCGGCAGAAATCTTCGAGAATGACTTGCTCTCTAGCCCATTGCCAGCACGCCAGATCGGCAGCATGATGGGTGATCTCGGAATTGCATCTGCCATGTTGCAGCCTTTTCGCGATTATGAAGGCATGTCAGCCGATTTGCGCGATGCCGCTTTGGAACGGATGCGGCGCAAATTTGCCGTGATGGACGATCTGGGCACCGATTTGATTCTGTTGTGTTCGAACTGCTCGCCACAGGCCAGCGGCGGGCGTCAGCATCTGCTGGATGATCTGCATCTGCTTGGCGAACTTGCCGCCAGCCATGGCAAACGCATCGCTTATGAGGCGCTGGCGTGGGGCCGTCATATCTATGATCACCGCGATGCTTGGTCGCTGGTGCGCGATTTGGATCATCCCGCCATCGGGCTAACACTGGATAGTTTTCACTCGCTGGCACGCGGCGTCCCCAGTTCCAGCATCGGCGATATCCGACCTGAAAAATTGTTTATCGTCCAACTGGCCGATGCGCCCAAACTGGAAATGGACCATTTGAATTGGAGCCGCCACTTCCGCTGTATGCCGGGCCAAGGCGATTTCGCGCTGGATGATTATGCCGCCGCGCTGTGCAAGATTGGCTACCAAGGCTATTGGAGCCTTGAAATCTTCAACGATCGTTTCCGCTCGACCTCGGCTGG
>JBEAOQ010000282.1:0-6029 GCA_041164845.1 Pseudomonadota bacterium
AAATGCTGCTGGAATCGGGCAAACCTGCCGAGGCCTTGGCTCCTTTGCGCCGCGCCGTCGAACTGACCAACAACCAACCGCTGATCGCCACCACTTTTGGCCATGCGTTGATCGCATCCGATGAAAATGCCGGATCCCACAGCCATTTTGCCGAGGGTGAGCGGGTGTTAAAAGCCGCCGTCGCCCGCGACCGCGACAACCCTTTTGCTTGGTATGTGCTGGGTATAATCTATGCCAATCAAGGCGATATGGTCCGCGCCAAATTGGCCAGTGCCGAACAACAATCGCTAAACGGCAATATGCCCGAAGCCCTGCGTTCTGCCCAAGACGCCTTGGCCGGACTGCCAACGGGTTCCCCCGATGCCCTGCGCGCCGAGGATATTGCGATGCAAGCCCGCAGCGCAATTGCGCGCGCCAAGAAACACAAGTAAGCGGCCTTATGGCCGATGCACAATCCCCGCTCCCGCGCACATCTTTGTTGTTTGTTTTTGGCACGGTCTGCGCATTGCTGGGCGGGGTTGGCGGCTGGCTGGCTGGCACCATCATCTTGCGCGGCTCGACCGAAAAATTGGTGCGCGATTATGTCGTCTCCCACGGCGAAATTCTGCCCGAAGCGATGGAAAATCTGCGCCACAAAAAAGACGCCGAGCAATTGCTGGGTATCCGTGCCGAAGTTGAACAGCCCTTTGCCGCGTCGATCTTGGGCAATCCCAATGGCAAACAAATTCTGGTGGAATTCACCGATTTCGCCTGCACCTATTGCCGCCGCAGCGTGGCCGATGTTGAACAGTTGATTGCCGGACACCCCGACCTCAAAGTGGTGGTGCGGCAACTGCCGATTTTGTCGCCAAACAGCGCCGATGCCGCCAAAATGGGCCTCGCCGCCGCACAACAGGGCAAATATGCCGCCTTTCACCGCGCTATGTTTGAACTGGGTCAGGTTGATTCGGCCAGCATTTCCGCCGCTGCACAGGCGGCCGGATTGGACATGGCGCGGGCAAAACAGGCGCTAAACGACCCCAAAATGGAAGCAGAACTGGCCCAAAACATCGAATTTGCCCGCAGTTTGGGCTTTACCGGCACCCCCGCATGGGTAGCTGGAAAACGGCTCCTGTCCGGTGCTGTCGGGCCAGATAGGCTGGCCGAGGCCTTGAACGCAAAATAAAATTGAGCAATTCCCGTCAGCGATAATTTGCTATAGATAGCTGGCCATGGCCGTTTTCCAATTCCGCCCTACCCCATTCTTTTCCAATAAAAACAAAGCCTTTTGGCGTTTGCAAACATTGGGCTGGGGCGGGGCCATGTTGCTGCGCGCGATGTCGACGCTGGCCAATGCCCAGCCGCTGTCTATTTTGGTGCTGGTGTTTATCGAGGCCGTCACGGGTTTTTCGATCTCGCTAATTTTGTCGGTCGCCTTTCGCCAGTTAATTACCCGTAAACCACTGATTACATGGGGCATAACTGCGGTTATCCTGCCCTTGGCGGTCAGCGTCTATGCCTTTATTGATGGCTGGATTGTCAGCCTCTATCTGGCCGATAATACGCTTGGCTTTACCCAGTTGTTTATCGGCGTGTTTTATCTTGATGCCACCCTGCTCGGCTCGTGGGCGGCGCTTTATTATGCGATCAATTATTTCTTGCAGGTTGAAGAGCAAAATGACCGGCTGATGCATTTGGAAAATCAGGCAACCTATGCCCAATTGGCGATGCTGCGCTATCAACTCAATCCTCATTTTTTGTTTAACACCTTGAATTCTATTTCAACTTTGGTGCTGCTCAAACAAACCGAACCGGCCAATGCCATGCTCAGCCGCCTGTCGTCGTTCCTGCGCTATACTTTGGTCAATGAACCCACGGCTCAGGTTACGCTGGCCCAAGAAGTCGCCATATTAAAACTCTATTTGGATATTGAACGGATGCGGTTTGAAGAGCGGCTGCGGACTATTTTCCAAATCGAAGCCTCAGCCGAATCGGCACTGCTGCCCTCCCTGCTGCTGCAACCTTTGGTCGAAAATGCCATCAAATATGCGGTCAGCCCGCAGGAAAGCGGCGCAGAAATCACCATTACCGCCCAGTTGATCGGCCAAAATTTGCGGATAATCGTGTCCGATACCGGCCCGGGTCTGCAAAGCGATGACGCCGATAACCGGCTGTCGGGCGTGACCTTTGATGGTGGTGAACAGGTTTCTACCGGCGTCGGTCTGGCCAATATCCGTGATCGTCTGGCACAGGCCTATGGTGTCAATCACCGCTTTGAAACGCTGGACACGCCCGATGGCGGCTTTGCCGTGGTCATAGAAATCCCCTTTGAACGCCACCCTATGCAGACCTCTGCGCGCATCCTATAAGCCTTAAATATCATCCATTTTGGTCAGGAATACCCCATGGCAATTCGTACGATATTGGTTGATGATGAGAAATTGGCCATTCAGGGGCTGGCCCTAAGGCTGGAAAAATTCCCCGACGTCGAAATTATCGACACCTGCGCCAATGGCCGCGAAGCAATCCGCAAAATTAAAACCGAACGCCCCGATCTGGTGTTTCTCGATATTCAAATGCCCGGTTTCGATGGTTTCAGCGTGGTCAAAGGGCTGATGGACATCGAACCGCCGCTGTTTGTTTTTGTCACCGCCTATCAAGAACACGCGGTTCGCGCCTTTGAAGCCAATGCGGTCAATTATCTGATGAAGCCGGTGGATGAGGACAAATTGGCCGATACGCTCGACCGCGTGCGTTGTCGTCTGACGGAAAAACGTGCAGCCGAAGAGGCGGAAATGCTCAAATCTGTGCTGGCCGAAGTCGCTCCCGACGCGATGGATGCCATGCCCGATGAGGGTGACGCCAATGCCGCATCGGGCGCGGCGCGGTTTGAAAAATTGATAAATATCAAAGATCGCGGCCAGATTTTCCGGGTTGATGTCGATACCATCGAACGGATTGAGGCGGCGGGCGATTATATGTGCATCTACACCGCCGAAACCTCGCTGATCCTGCGCGAAACGATGAAGGATTTGGAACGCCGCCTTGACCCCCGTGTGTTTCAACGGGTGCATCGCAGCTGGATCGTTAACCTGAATCTGGTGCGTCAGGTAAAACCGCATACCAATGGCGAATGTTTTCTGGTGCTGGAATCGGGGGCTGATGTCAAAGTCAGCCGCTCCTACCGCGATGTCGTGGCGCGCTTTGTCCATTGACCAACCGCGTTGTCGTCTTGCGTTTTGTCCATTGACCAACCGCTATGGCGCGGACATTGAACCTTTATGAGCGAATTTACCCTATCAGGCTTTGACCTACCCAGCTTTATCGCCGCGACTTTGGCCGAGGATTTGGGCATCGGCCTAAATGGCGGCGGGCGCGATGTGACCAGCGACAGCGTTATTCCCGCAGATGCGCGCTTTATCGGCATAATGGCCACCCGCGAAGCCATGTGTCTGGCAGGGTTGCCGCTGGCCGAAGCTTTTTTTCGCCAGCTTGATCCGGATGTGGACATAAGTCTGATGGCCCAAGATGGGGACAGGTTGGAGGCGGGAGCGACAATTATGCGCCTGTCTGGCAAGGCTCGGGCCATGCTCACCGCCGAACGCAGCGCGCTGAACACGGTGCAGCATCTGTCTGGTATCGCCACCCTAGCCAGCACTTATGTCGATGCGATTGGCCCGCATAGGGCCGTGCTGCTGGACACCCGCAAAACCATCCCCGGTCTGCGCCACTTGGAAAAATATGCCACCCGCATGGGCGGTGCGCAAAATCACCGTATGGGCCTATGGGATGCGGCGATGATTAAGGACAACCATGTCGCAGTTGCCGGCGGGGTTGCCGAAGCGGTGCGGCGGGCCAAAGCGGCGGGCGTCGCGCAAATCATCTGCGAGGTTGATCGGCTAGACCAGATCGAACCTGCCATTACCGCCGGAGCCACGCATCTGTTGCTCGATAATATGTCACCTGAAACGCTTGTCCTTGCGGTAAGGCGGGTGTCTGGGCGCGTGCCCTGCGAGGCGTCTGGCGGTGTCCGGCTGGACAGTATCGCCGCAATCGCCGCCAGTGGGGTGGATTATATCTCGGTCGGCCGCCTGACCCAAAGCGCCCCAGCAGTCGATATAGGGCTGGATTTTACGGCGATTTGATGGTGTTATCCGAGCCGTCAGGTGATTACCGAGGGTTGAACTGCGTTTCCACCTGACTTGAAATCACTCTAACCGACACAAAATTAGCCGCACTTTAACGTCGGGCTGTTATGCCGCATCTCTATGACGATACAAAATTCTGCTCCTGCCAAAATCCTCATCATTTTCGGCACCCGCCCCGAAGCGATCAAATTGTTTCCGGTTGTCGCTGCGTTAAAGGCTGACTTGCGTTTTGATGCGCGGGTTTGCGTTTCGGCCCAGCATCGCGGGATGTTGGATCAAGTGTTGGAAATTGCTGGTATTGTCCCCGAACATGATCTGGACTTGATGCGCCCCGACCAAAGTCTCGATGCGCTAACCGCCGCTTTGCTGACCAATTTGGGCGCGGTGATGGATGCGGAAAAGCCGGATCGGGTGATGGTGCAGGGCGATACGGCGACGGCCATGGCTGGGGCTTTGGCTGCCTATTATCGCAAAATTCCGGTCGATCATGTTGAAGCCGGTTTGCGCAGCGGCAATATCTATCACCCGTGGCCCGAAGAGATTAACCGCAAAATTATCGGCACGATTGCCTCGCTGCATTTTGCCCCAACCGATGTTTCGGCGGCGTGCTTGATTGCTGAAAATGTCGATCCCTCGCGGGTGCATGTCACCGGCAACAGCGTGATTGACGCGCTGCATTGGGTGGGAGCGCGGATTGTGGCGGAACCTGAGCTGGTGTCTGGATTGGCCGATCTGGAAGCGCGATTCGCCGGAAAGCGCATCATCGGCGTAACCAGCCATCGCCGCGAAAATTTTGGCGGGGGATTGGAATCAATTGCCGAAGCCGTGCGCCAGATTGCGGAGCGCCCCGATGTGGCGATTATTTTCCCCGTTCACCCCAACCCCAATGTCCGCAAAGTGATGGATGACGCGCTGGCCGGATTGGACAATGTGGCGATGATCGAACCACTGGATTACCCCCATTTTGCCCGATTGCTGTCGCTGGCTGAGATTATGCTGACCGACAGCGGCGGGGTGCAAGAAGAAGCCCCCGCTTTGGGCAAGCCGGTTTTGGTGATGCGCGAGACCACCGAACGCCCCGAAGGGGTGGCGGCGGGCACCGCCAAATTGGTTGGCACAGAAACTGCGGCCATCGTTACCGAAATCTTCACTCTCCTAGACGATAAGGCAGCTTATGAAGCCATGGCGCGGGCACATAATCCCTTTGGGGATGGGCAAACCTCGCGCCGCATCGCGGAGATAATTGCGCATGAAATCGGAAGCAAAACCTAACGTCTGTGTTGTCGGCTTAGGCTATATTGGATTGCCCACGGCGGCGATTATTGCGCGTTCGGGCAGCCAAGTTTTGGGTGTGGATGTCACGCAAAGCGTGGTGGACACGATTAATCGCGGCGAAATTCATATCGAAGAGGTTGATCTCGATGGGCTGGTGCATGGCGTGGTGTCACGCGGGTTGCTGTCGGCCAGCACCACGGTTTCCCCCGCCGATGTGTTTGTTATCGCGGTGCCAACGCCATTTGATAAAAACCATGCGCCGGATATTTCCTATGTTCTCGCCGCTGGCCGCAGCGTTGCTCCGGTGTTGAAATTGGGCGATATTGTCATTTTGGAATCGACTTCGCCGGTGGGCACCACCGAGAGTTTGCGCGATATGATCGCCGAAATGCGCCCTGACCTGAAAGTTCCGGGTCTGACCCGCGAGACGCCGGATATTTCGATAGCCTATTGCCCGGAACGGGTGTTGCCCGGCAAAATTCTGGAAGAATTGACCAATAATGACCGCTCAATCGGCGGGATTACCCCGCGTTGTGCGCGCAAAGCGCTCGCCTTCTATAAACGCTTTGTCAAAGGCACCTGCGTGACCACCGACAGCCGGGCGGCGGAAATGACCAAACTGGTCGA
>JBEAOQ010000283.1:0-9351 GCA_041164845.1 Pseudomonadota bacterium
TATAGTTTTGTGTAAAGACCCGTCATTGCGAGCGAAGCGAAGCAATCCATCACCTAAACTGGCCATCAGCATTTCTCTCAAACCCGCCGAAACCGCCCCAACTCCCGCGCCGTCAGCCGCACCCGCATATGTCGCATAGGCTCCTCGCCATCACCTTCGTCATCCGCCAAAACCTCGCCATGACCATAGAGCCAAGCCAACTTCTGCCCATCCCCCGCGCTCACTGCAAACGCATATTCCCGCGCATCGCCGGTCAACAACCGCCCACAGGTCTCCAATAATTCCGCACACCCCGCGCCGGTCAATGCCGATAGCGGCACCACCACCTCATCATCATGGGCCGTCACCTGCGCGCGCAGTTCATCTGCACGCTCGGCATCGAGCAAATCCCACTTATTCCACACCTCAATCACCGGCACAGTCGCCGCGCTGCCATCCGGTTCCATCAGGCCCAATTCGGCCAAAATGCTCAGCACATGCCCCTTTTGCGCGGTGCTATCCGCCCCCGCAATATCGCGGACATGCACCACCACATCCGCCGCCGTGACCTCTTCCAGCGTGGCGCGAAACGCCGCCACCAACTGCGTCGGCAAATCGGAAATAAACCCCACCGTATCCGACAAAATCGCCTTATCCACCGCCGGTAAACGGATCGCCCGCATTGTCGGGTCAAGTGTCGCAAACAGCAAATCCTGCGCCATCACATCGGCGCCGGTCAGCCGGTTAAACAGCGTTGATTTCCCGGCATTGGTATAGCCAACCAGCGCCACCACCGGCCAAGGTGCCTTCTCGCGGCGATCACGGTGCAGCCCGCGTGTCCGCCGCACCTGCTCCAATTCGCGGCGGATACGCGCCATACGGTCGCGGATCAACCGCCGGTCGGCTTCAATCTGGGTTTCGCCCGGCCCGCCCAAAAAGCCAAAACCGCCGCGCTGGCGTTCCAAATGCGTCCAGCTACGCACCAGCCGCCCCGCCTGATAATCCAAATGCGCCAATTCCACCTGCAATCGCCCCTCGGCAGTCGCGGCGCGTTCGCCAAAAATTTCCAAAATCAAGCCCGTGCGGTCAATCACTTTCAGCTTGAGCTTTTCTTCCAAATTGCGTTGTTGAATCGCCGATAAAGCGCCATCAACCACCACCAAATCCGCCGCTTCCATCGCGCAATGGGCGGCAATATTGGCAATTTGCCCCTCGCCAAACAAAGTCGCCGCCCGCACCTCGCGGATCGGCACGGCAAAGGCCTCGACCACCACCAGCCCAATCGCCAGCGCCAGCCCGCAAGCCTCCTCTATCCGCGCTTGCGGATCACCGACACGCGCTTTCCCGCGTATTTCCGGACACACAACCAAAGCCCGCGCCCCGCGCGAAACCTCGGTTTTTTCGTCAAACGCACCCACGAAAAATCAATCGTCCTCTTCACCCTCCCAATCGCCGCTCAAATCCACCGGCGTAATCGGCTGAATGGTCGATACCGCATGTTTATAGGCCAGCTGCACATAGCCATCGCGTTCCAACATGGTACAAAACAAATCATAGGCGGCGACGCGGCCCTGCAACATCACGCCATTGACCAAAAACATCGTCACCTGCACGCCTTCATTGCGCACACTGGCCAAAAACACATCCTGCAACAGCCGCAATTTCTTGTTGCTTTCGCCAATTGAAAATTGGCGCACATCAATCGGCATACTGGGCATAACCGTGGAAATCGCGTGTTTATAGACCAATTGCGACGCGCCATCGCGGCGCAGCAGGATCGAAAAATTGTCAAACCAGGTGACAATTCCCTGCAATTTTACCCCCTTGACCAAAAACATCGTCACCGGAATTTTGTTTTTGCGCAGCAGGTTCAAAAATTGGTCCTGCAAATTCTGCCCCTTGCCAACGGGGGGAACGGGCACTTCTTCAACCAGCTTTTTGGCTCGTGGCCGCGCAGTTAGCGTCTTAACGGCAGTTTCTTCGGTCATTTTTTTGCTCCTGTTTTTGGCGATGACTCGCAAGGAATCACCGCATTCTGGCAGATATTATTACCCACCGGTTACGTGCATGTTACACCTTCGCAACTGCAGCGCAATTCATAAATTCACACCAACTCCTCTTCCTCATCATCACGCTTTTCCGCCAATCCCAGCAGTTTCAGCTTACGGTGCAGTGCGGAACGCTCCATCCCGATAAAGCTGGCGGTCTTGGAAATATTGCCCGAAAAACGCCTAATCTGCACCCGCAAATATTCGCGTTCAAAACTCTCCCGCGCCTCGCGCAGCGGAATCCCCATCAATGTCGGCATCACCACATCACCGTTTAACCGCCCATGGACAATTTCCGACGGCAACATATCCGGCTCAATCCGCGCCAACCGCTCCAGCGGGGCCAAAATCACCGTCCGCTCGACCACATTGCGCAATTGCCGGACATTTCCGGGCCATTCATAGGCTTGCAACGCGGCCATAGCCTCCATGCCAATGCTGGGCGGGGCCACCCCCTGATCGTTGGCGTAACGGGCAAAAAAATGATCGACCAACGCCGGAATATCCTCACGCCGCTCGGCCAAGGGCGGCACATGCACCGGCACCACATTCAGCCGGTAAAACAAATCTTCGCGGAAACGTTTTTCGGCAATTTCATGCTCCAAATTGCGCGACGTCGATGACACCACCCGCACATCCACCCTGATTTGCCGATTTCCTCCGACCCGCGCAAAACACTGCTCGGTCAAAACCCGCAAAATCCGCGCTTGGGTGGACAGCGGCATATCGGCCACCTCATCCAAATACAGCGTCCCGCCGTCGGCCATTTCCAGCAAACCGGCCCGCACCAGCTGGCCATCGCTTTCTTCGCCAAACAGCTCCTGCTCAAACCGCTCCGGCGTAATCCGCGCCGAATTGACACTGACAAAAGGCATCGCCGCCCGCAGACTCCAATTGTGCAGCATCCGCGCCGCCACCTCTTTGCCTACGCCAGCCGGGCCAGTAATCAACAACCGACTGCCGGTTCCCGCGACCCGTTTCAGCGTGGCCCGCACCTGATTGATCGCCGCGCTGCTGCCGGTAAATTCTTCGCCGCTGACCCCGCCCAATTTCAACCGCGCATTTTCGCGGCGCAATCGCTCGGTTTCCGTTGCCCGCCCCACCAAATGCAACAAACGCTCGGTTTCAAATGGTTTTTCAATAAAATCCATCGCGCCGCGCCCTATTGCCGACACCGCCGTATCAATATTGCCATGGCCCGAAAATATAATCACTGGCAATTCCGGCTCGCGCAATTTTATCGCGTCCAATACCTCCAACCCATCCATCGCGCTGCCATGCAGCCACACATCCAACAGCACCAGCGATGGCCGTCTGGCATCAATCGCCTCCAACGCCGCCGTGCTGTTGCCCGCCGTCCGACACTCATAGCCCTCATCGCTCAGCACACCGGCGACCAGATCGCGAATATCGCGTTCATCATCAACAATCAGAATTTCGAGCGCCACAGCGGCTCTCCTTTTTCACAAAAAATTCCTACAAACTGATTCATTCCGCCGCCTCGACGCCCAGTTGCACGGCCAGCGGGCCAGCCAGCGGATCGCGAGCAAAACGCAAAGCCACTTGGGTGCCGCCGCTATCCACCGAGACAAAACCAATCTCGCCGCCGTGTTCCTCGATAATTTTCTTCACAATCGCCAGCCCCAGCCCGGTGCCCTTTTCGCGGGTGGTGACATAAGGCTCGATTATCCGCTCACGATCTTGCGGCAGACCAATGCCATTGTCGGTAATGGTGATAAAGACCCCCAAATCATCCTGCCGCATCGCCACTTTAATGCTGCCACGGTAATCAACCCCCGCCACTTTGGCTTTGGTTTCAATCGCTTCGGTGGCATTCTTCAAAACATTGGTCATCGCTTGGCCAAATTGATGGCGGTCACAGGCAATCGCATCAATCTGTGGCTGGGCGGAAAAGGCAAAGCTGATTTCGGGCCGCGCCACCTCTTGCAAAAACAAGGCTTGCCGCGCCAAATCGACCGGATCTTCCTGGCGAAATACCGGCTTGGGCAGACGTGCAAATGACGAAAATTCATCAACCATCTTGCGCAAATCGCCCACCTGCCGAATGATCGTGCTGGTCAATTCGTCAAATAATTCGCCATCGCTGGTTAATTGCTTGCGATAACGGCGGTTGAGCCTTTCGGTAGCCAGCTGAATCGGGGTCAGCGGGTTTTTAATTTCATGGGCAATCCGCCGCGCCACATCCGACCAAGCCGCTTGCCGCTGATCGAGCAGCTGACGGGTAATATCCTCAAATGTGATCACAAATCCGCCGCGATTGCGGGTTATTTTGACCGCTAGCGTTTGCAAATCGCTGGCCCCACCTGGCTGAACTCTGCCATGCTGGATAATGCCATCTTCTTGCCCAGCTTCGACCAAAGCAGCAATCTCGGGCGCAATGGCACTTAACCCGCGCCCAACAGGTGCCGGGCCCACTTTTTGCAACAGCAATTTTTGCGCCGACGAATTCATCAACAGCACCGCCCCGCTGTTATCCAGCGAAATCACCCCCGATGTCACCGATTCCAGCACTGTTTCAATAAAACTCCGGCGCTCATCCAATTGCTGATTGGCCCCGACCAAAGCTGCCGTTTGCCGCTCAATTTGCGAAGTCATCCGGTTAAACGCACGGTTCAACAGGCCGATTTCATCCGATCCAGCCCGCCCGCCAACCCGCAGGGCAAAATTGCCGCTGCCCACCTGCCGCGCTGCCGAAACCAGATCATACAATGGCTGCACCTGTCGATCGGCAAAGCGCAAGCCAAACCACACCGCCAACCCAACCAAAGCCAAGGACGCAACCAACAAAGCCACGTTAAACCGCAATTGCAACAACCGCGCCCGCTGGGTCAAAACCTGATATGCGCGGACAATATTCTCGGCACTGCGCCCCTGTGACAGCGACAGCAAATCCGATTTTCGCGCGGTATACAGATAGACCCCCGACCGCCGATCAATCGGGGTGAGCGCCTCGATCCGGTCGGCACTGGCGCTGACAATAATCGGCTCGCCCGCATCAATCCGGCGCAGTTCTTCGCGGGTGACGCGATCCGCCGAAAAATTCTTGGCCGGATCGACCACCACCATCGACCGCAAACTGCCATCGGATGTTTTCTGCAAAATGGCGACATCATCCAATTTGCGCTGCAACACTTGCGATGAAAAACCCTGTTGAAATTGCGGACTGACAATCGGCATTTTGCTCAAAGCATCGCGCACGTCATAGGCCATCGCCACCGTATTATCGCTGACATCGCGCTGGGTCTGTTCATAATATCCCCGCGCCAGCCGGTTGGAATTTTCCAATAATCCGCGTGATCCATCGGAAAACCAAAATTCCACCCCCGATTGAAACAACCACGACGCAAAAATCACCACCAGCAATGTCGGCAAAGCCGCAATCATTGAGAATAAAAACACCAATTGCACATGCAACCGCCCACTGCCGCCAATGCTGCGCGCCGCCCGGGCCAAAGCAATCCGCCGCCCCAGCAACACCAGACAGGCCATGCCCGGCACCAACATCCCGACCAATAATGACGCGGTAATCACCCCAGGCAGTAGTTGGCCCCGCCCCGCCCGATCGCTCAACGCCAGCCATGCGGTCAGTGTAGCCACCAAAAAGGCCAGCACCGCAAGCATTTCAATAATCGGAAACAGGTTTGATCGCCGCGCCCAGATATTCACCCGCCGCCACCAACGCGGCCATACGCGTGGCCATGCACGCGGCGATAGGCGCGCCAATGTGGGTTCAAGCGAAGGCCAGTTCAATGAGGATAACAGCTTCATCGTGGCCGCAATACAACACCACTGTGTCCCATTTGCAAGGCTTTTTAATTCTCGACTTAGACCAAAATGACAATATGTTGAATCGTCATTGCGAGCGTAGGATCAATCCATCTCCTGAACTGGATAGGTTGACCTGCGATTGGCTGCGTCATGCTGCGCTCGCAATGGCGGGATTGGCTCCATCTAGAGCGGGCAGTGTTAAATGTGAATCAGAAGGCCCGCTCTAGGTTTTTGTTTTCGCATCGTTTTAAGCTGAAAACCGGTTCCCACTTTTCAGCACGATGCTCTAAAGCCATCAGACCCTAATGCTCAGCGTGGTAATGCTCGGCATCAATCGCCAATTCGCCCAGCCGCTTGCGCAAAGTATTGCGGTTAATCCCCAGTATCTGCGCCGCCTTCAGCTGATTTCCGCCAGTTTTCTGCAAAATTTCGGCAAATAATGGCCGTTCAAACGCCGCCAAAGCCGCATCATAGACCTCGCCGCTGGCCGGATTATGCGTGGTCAACCACTGGCCCACCGCACCAGCCATATCCGCTACACCCAAATCTTCAGTTCTCTGGCCCAAAAATTCCCCCCGCTGCGGCGCCAATAGGGCCTCAACCGCCGCCGCATCCACCACATCTTCCCGCGCCAACAACGCCAAACGATAGGTAAAATTGCGCAGTTCGCGGACATTACCACGCCACCCTTGCCGCGCCATCACCGCCACCGCATCTGCGGTTAATTGGCGGCGCGGCAATCCTTCTGCCGCCGCCGAAGCCAGAAAATGCTTCGTCAAAGCCTCAATATCATCGGCCCGCTCGCGCAGGGGCGGCAAATCAATCGGCACCACATTCAGCCGATAATACAAATCTTCCCGAAACAATCCGGCAGCAATCAGCGGCAGCAAATCCTTGTTGGTCGCGGCAATAATCCGCGTATCCACCTTCACCTCATCGCGCCCACCAACACGCCGGATCGAGCCAGATTGCAACGCCCGCAACAGCCGCGTCTGGGCTTGCATCGGCATATCGCCGATCTCATCCAAAAACAGCGTGCCGCCATTGGCCTGTTCAAATTTGCCAATGTGCCGCGCCACTGCGCCGGTAAAAGCCCCACGCTCATGCCCGAAAAGCTCGCTCTCGATCAATTCCGCCGGAATTGCCGCCGTATTTACGGCGACAAATGGCCCTGCTTGCCGCTGGCCCAGTTGATGAATCGCCTCGGCCACCAATTCCTTGCCCGTGCCCGATTCGCCCAAAATCAACACGGTGAGATCATTGCGGAGCACCCGGGTTATCATCCGAAACACCGCCTGCATCGCCGCGCTGCGCCCGACCAGCGGCAGCGCCAAACCCTCACCCTCACCATCATCATCGCCCATGGCCACTGCTGACGCGCCTACCGCTTGCCGCACTGCCTTGGCCAATTCATCTATATCAAATGGCTTGGGAAAATATTCAAAAGCCCCCGTATCGCTGGCGCGCACGGCAGTATCCAGCGTATTTTGCGCTGACAAAATGATGATCGGCAAGGTGGGATGCAGGGCGCGCACCCGTCCCAGACTGGCAATCCCATCGCCATCGGTCAGTTTTACATCGGTCACCAGCGCGGCAAAGCTCTGTTCGCGCAGCAAAGCATCGCGCCCAGCAATTGATTCGGTATGCGACACGGCAAAACCCTCTGCCGACAAAGCCGCCGTAATCACCGTGGCAATCGATGCATCATCCTCGACCAATAATATGCTCATATTGCCATTTTCCCATCCGCCAAATCCCCACCCATTATATTACCGCGTTGTTCGGGAGCCACCGCCAGATGCAGCCGAAAATGCGTCCACCCCCCCGCTTCATCGCGGTCATGGGTGATCCGGCCATTCATATCGCCGATCAATTTGCGCACCAAAGCCAGCCCCAACCCTTGTCCGGTTGACTTGCTGGTGACGAAAGGCTCGAATATATGATCGCGCAAAGCCGGATCAATCCCCGCGCCATTGTCGCTAATCCGCAGCTCAATCGGCAGCCGCACTGGCTTGCCCATGCCCGTCGAATGCAGCTGCAACCCGCTGGCAAAACGGCTGCGGACAATCACCCGCGCCTTGGCTTTTTGCCCGCCGCAAGCATCACGGGCATTGGCCAGCAGGTTTATCAACACCTGCACCAAAGCATTGGCACTGCCCAAAACCAGCGGCAGGGATGGATCAAATTCCTCCTCAATACGCGGGCCATCGGCGTTGGCGGCGTTGGCGGCGTTGATAATCGCCGAGGCGTGGCGCACCGCCTCATGCAAATTGCACGGAGCCACCGGCTCGGCTATGCGGCTGGACAGGCTCTGCATTTGGTCGACAAGCTTGGCGATCCGGTCAACCTCATCGGCAATCAACGTGGTCAATGCCCGATCCCCATCGCCGACTTTGCGCGCCAATAATTGCGCCGCGCCGCGTATTCCGGCCAAAGGGTTCTTGATTTCATGGGCTAAAACGTCGGGCGCGCGCAGCACCCCATCTTCGCGGCTGGCGGCGGCATCGCCCATCGCTTCGGCGGCGGCGCTGTCGTGCAGGGTCAGCATTTGCCAGCCCGCTTCATCGACCAGCGGCGCAATCGTCACATCAATCCGCCGCATCCCCTGCCCCAATACCGCCACATCAATCTGGCGCGCCGACAACAGCGCATCGCTCTCCCGAATCCGCTGGGTCAGCCGTTTCTCGCCAAATTCCAGCACATCGAGCAGATCACGCCCGACCAGCCGCCGCGCCGATTGCCCCAAAAATTGTTCGGCCATCGGATTGACCGCCGCGATTTTCTGGCCCGGTTCCAGCATCAACACCGCAATCGGCAGGCTGGCCAGCTGGCGTTTGGCATCGGGCAAAGGGGTGCCCGCCTTAACCATTATGCGGCAAATCTATTTAGCGGGGCATTATCGGCCAGTTTTGCCGTATTTTGCGCATTTTCCAACAGCGGCGTATAGAACCGATCCAACGCCTCGATCACCGCCTTAGGGTCGTCTATAAAATTGACTTTGTTGCGAAATTCCGCCGAACCCGCCAGTCCCTTGGTATACCAACCCAGATGTTTGCGCGCCATCTTGACGCCGGTATCCGCGCCATAATGCACCAACATCGCGGCATAATGTTCGCATAGTAACGCATATTGCGCCGCCAGATCGGGTTCAGCCAATTCGCCGTTGCCCGCCAACCAATGCATCACCTGACCCAGCAACCACGGTTTGCCATAGGCCCCGCGCCCAATCATCACCCCATCCGCGCCCGATTGGGCCAAAGCCGTCGCCACATCATCAATGCAGCAAATATCGCCATTAACAATCACCGGAATATCCACCGCCGCCTTGACCCGCGCCACGAACGCCCAATCGGCGCTATCGCGATACATCTGGTTGCGGGTGCGGCCATGCACGGTAATCATTTTGGCCCCCAGATCTTGGGCAATCCGCGCCAATTCTGGGGCGTTCAAACTGGCATGATCCCAGCCCATCCGCATTTTCACCGTCACCGGCACATCGACAGCATTGACCGTCGCCGCAATCAACCGCGCTGCC
>JBEAOQ010000284.1:0-4114 GCA_041164845.1 Pseudomonadota bacterium
GGTGGCGGTGATAAAACCCAGCGCCACCAGTTGATATTGGATGATACCCGCGCCGCCCAGCAGCCGGATCGCCGCATAGATCAGGAACAGGCCAATCGGTTTGCGGTCCCAAATATCGGCATAGGGAATGGCCCCATGCAGCAGGCGATCACCAACCAGCAGATAGAATTGTTCATCGACATGGATAAGCGGATTGCCGAAAGTGGCGGCGCGCAGCGTAAGCGCCAGAAGGAGATAGGCGAGGAGGGGGAGGGATTGGGATTTCCAATTTACGAGCAATGCTTCCCCCTCTCCAACTGCGGCTAATCAGCAAGCTGATAAGCCTTCGTATCCTCTCCCCTGAAGGGGCGAGGAAATGACTCTATTTCACCCAATCCAGCCCGATTTCCTCGTAGATTTCCTGTGAATCAGCCCAAGCCTCATCGACTTTGACGTGCAGGAAAAGGTGGACTTTGATCCCCAATAATTCCATCAATTCCTTGCGGGCGGCCTCGCCGATGGCTTTAATTTTGGCACCGCCTTTGCCCAGCACGATGCTGCGCTGGGTTTCGCGGGTTATCAGGATTTGCTGGTGGATTTCCACGCTGCCATCCTTGCGGTGGGTATAGCTTTCGGGGCGGACGGCGGCGTCATAGGGCAGTTCATCATGCAATTGGCGATAAAGCTGTTCGCGGGTGATTTCGGTGGCAAGGCTGCGTTCGCTGGCGTCGGACACTTGGTCTTCGGGGAAATGCCAAGGGCCGCTGGGCATCAGCGATGCCAGATGCGTTTTTAATTCGGCCACGCCATCGCCGGTTAGGGCCGAGATGAAAAACACATCGTCAAAAGCCATCGCAGCGGATAATTCTTGCGCGGCGATCAGCAGCGGTTCTTTGCGGGTTTCATCGACTTTGTTCAGCACCAAAATTTTGCGCTCGGGGCGTGATTTCAATGATTCCAGGATCGGTTCGAGATAATCGCGGCGTTTTTTGCGGCCATCAACCACCAGCAAAATCGCATCGGCGGCATCGGTGCCATCCCATGCGGCGGCGACCATTGCCCGGTCCAAACGGCGTTTTGGGTCAAATATCCCCGGCGTATCGGTCAGGATTATTTGGGTGGGAACCTCGCCCGTCTCAAATAAGGCAATGCCCATCAGCTTGGCGCGGGTGGTTTGCGCTTTGGCCGAGACGATGGCGACTTTTTGCCCGACAAGCGCATTGACCAGCGTGGATTTCCCCGCATTCGGTGCGCCGATAACGGCGACGACGCCGCATTTTGTGGGGCTTACTTCAGTCATCCAAAAATCCTCATAAATTCAGCAGCGGCGGCGGTTTCGGCACTTTGTTTGGCGTGGCCTACGGCTTGCGCTTCGCCGACACCGGCGACGCTGACCGCCACGGTGAACCGCGCCGCATGGTCTGGCCCTTCGCGTGATACCAGCCGATATTCGGGCATTTTGCGGCGATTGCCTGCCGCCCATTCTTGCAACGCCGATTTGGGATGTTTGGCATGGCCAACTTGGCCACCAAACGCCCCCGCCCATAATTGCCGCACCAGATCGCGGGTGGGGGCAAAGCCACGGGTAATGAAACTGGCGCCAATTAGCGCCTCGGTGACATCGCCCAGAATATTATCGCTGCCCATGCCGCCATCGTCGCGGGCCTGTTTTCCCAACCTGATATGCGGCCCCAAAGCGATACTGCGGGCAATTTGCGCACACATGCTGCGCGCCACCAAAGCATTCAGCCGCTGTGACAGCTTGCCTTCGTCAGATGACAGCGTTTCATGCAGCCATTCGGCAATCACCAGCCCCAACACCCGATCGCCGAGAAATTCCAACCGCTGATAATCTGGCATTTCGCCGGTCGAGCCATGGGTCAGCGCTTCTTGCCAGATGGCATCGTCGGTTAAAGTTTGGCCGATCAGGGCGGTGAGGAAGGCGCGCGTTTGTTCATCCAGCATTTTGTATAATCGCTAGAAATTTTTGGTTCGCGCAGAGGCGCAGAGACGCAGAGGTGTTTCGCGCAATCACTGATCTAAAATGGAATTCTGACGATCTAGTGGTCCGATTCTGACATTTGCATCCCGCTTTCGGCTGGCGCAGAGCAAATGTCAAAATCAATCCACTAGGTTTGGTCTGATAATTTGCCGCAATTTGCATTTTCTCTGCGTCTCTGCGCCTCTGCGCGAAACCCTTTTTTAAGCGCTCACTATTTTGAAGAATTGACATATTCTGCATTAGAAGGTCGTTCCGATCCGGCTCCAACGGGCGGCGGTGAACCATGTCCATGGTTTATACCACACCATGCTGCCATCGGTGGACCACATCATCACCGTGGCGCGGCCCACCAGATTTTCCTGCGGCACCAGCGCAATTCCGCCTTCGCTGGTGGGGAAACGGCTGTCGGTGGAATTGTCACGGTTGTCGCCCATCAAGAACAAAGTCCCTTCGGGAACGATAACCGGCGCGGTGTTATCTTGGTTGGTATTGGCCAAATCCAGCACAGTGTAGATTTTTCCCGGCTGGTCATCCATCGCAGGGATCGTTTCGCGGAATTGGGGATAATGGCAGACCTGTGTGCCATCGGGCTTTGTCACCTCATATTGCGGGATAAAGCATTTGGTATTGGGCGAGACGGCAATTTCGAAATCGGCGATCCGTTGCTTTTGAATAGGCTTGCCATTGATTTGCAACACTCCGCCGATCATCTGGATAGTGTCGCCCGGCAGACCGATGACCCGCTTGATCCAGTCTGCCTCTTGGTTCGGCGGCGCTTTGAAGATCACCACATCGCCGCGTTTGGGTTGATGCGGCAGGATGCGGCTGGGCAATAATGGCACGCTGTAAGGCAAGGAGTAGCTGGAATAACCATAGGGCCATTTGGCGGCCAGCAGATAATCGCCATCGACCAATTTGGGCTGCATGGATTCGCTGGGGATGTTAAACGGCGAAAAGATGAAGCTGCGAAAGATAACCACGATCAGCACCAGTTTAATCAGGAATACCGGAAAGCTGTCTTCTTTTTTTTCAGGACGATAGCCATTGGCCGCATTGGGGGTGTCGTTGGCTGTGCTGCTGGGGGTATCGGTCATTAAAACGTCCATTTTGCAATTTATGCCGGATTGGCTCTTGGCCATCGCCAGATGCGCGGGCATAGGATAGCTGGCCGCTTTTGGCAATGTGAAGCGCGTGTAAGGACAATTTTATGCATGAAGAAGCCGCCGCAATTTGGCAGAAATTAAAAGCCCTGCCCAAACCGACATTGGCGCAGCTGTTTGCGGCGGACGCGGCGCGGGTGGAAAAACTGTCCACACGGTTGGAATTGGGCGTCGCTGACAGCGGCGGGATTCGTTTTGATTGGTCGAAAACCCATCTCGATGCTGCGCATCTGGCCGAGTTTGAGGCTTTGGCGGGGGCTATGGATTTTGCCGGTCGGCGCGATGCTTTGTTGGCGGGGGAGCGGGTCAATATCACCGAGGGCCGCGCCGCCGAACATACCGCCCAGCGCGGGATAGGCCGCGATACATCGGTCGAGGAGGCAGCGGCGCTGCATTTGCGAATGGCAGGGTTGGTGTCGGCTATTCACGGTGGGGTGTTGGGTGAGATCAAGCATTTGATCCATATCGGCATTGGTGGATCGGCACTGGGGCCGGCGTTGGCGATTGATGCGCTGACCCGTGATGGCGCGGTGGTTGATGTCCATGTGGTGTCGAACATCGACGGCTGTGCGTTGGAAGCGGCGTTTGCGGCTTGCGATCCGGCGACGACATTGGTGGCGGTGGCATCAAAGACTTTTACCACGATTGAAACCATGACCAATGCCGCATCGGCGCTGGCGTGGCTCGCGGAAAATGGCGTGGATGATGCCTATGGCAGGGTGATTGCTTTGACCGCTGCGCCGGAAAAAGCGGTCGAATGGGGGGTGGACGAAACGCGGGTTCTGCCTTTTCCGGAAAGTGTCGGTGGGCGTTATTCGCTGTGGTCGTCGATCGGTTTTCCGGTGGCTTTGGCGATTGGCAATGACGGGTTTGCATCATTTTTGGCGGGGGCAGCGGCGGTGGATCGGCATTTTGCCGAGGCCGAGGGTGCGGATAATTTGTGTTTGCGCGCCGCCTTTGCCGATCAATTTTA
>JBEAOQ010000285.1:0-5418 GCA_041164845.1 Pseudomonadota bacterium
ACCTCGCTCTATCCGGGGGTGCAAGCGCATCTGGTCGATACTTTGGGCGGCTACAGCCCCGAAGTGCAGAAAAAAGTGCTGCAAAACAATGCGGTCAGACTGTATAATTTGCCGTTTTGATTGTGAAAATTTGCGCTATTTTCGTCGCCCCGTGCTTGACAGGGGGTTGGGCTAATTTTGTATTTTGAGCATTAATAACCTTATTAAATTCTCTGATTGGTATACCCAATTACAATCAGAGAAATTTCGTTGGGATAGAATGGTCTGGAAAGAAAAGCCAAGCCCCGTTTCAAGAACGGGGCGACGAAGGTTAGTATTATTTTCAAAGACAGGGGCGTGAAGGTAAAAAAGCATAGCTATCTTTTATTAAACCAACCTCACCCCACCACTTTCATCGCCTTTTCAAACAGCTGCCAGCCCGACACCAGCAATACCGCCGCCAAAGCTGGCCGCAAAAAGCGATCCGATGAGCGGGTGGAAATCAGGCTGCCGACAATCACCCCGGGCACCGACCCCAGCAACAAATTGCCCAGCAGGGTAAAATCGACATCACCGATCCACCAATGGCCAAAACCCGCGACCAATGTCAGCGGCACGGCATGGGCAATATCGGTGCCGACAATCCGGTTCACCGGCAATTTGGAATAGAGCATCAGCAAGGCTGTAACACCAATTGCCCCCGCTCCCACCGATGTCACCGTCACCGCCGTGCCCAAAATCGCTCCCAAAACAATAGTTGGCAGCAAAACCTGGCGATCATCCAGCGGCTTAATCCGCGCCGCCCAGATAATCAATTGGCGTTGAAAAGACACCGCGACCGAGGTCAAAACCAGCATCACCGCCAGAACCACCATCAATATATGCTGCGTCGATTTATCCACTTTCCCTGTCGTATTCAGCACAATCAACACGGTAACCGCCGCCGGCAATGAGCCCAGCGCCAAGCGCCGGACAATCCGCCAATCCACCGTTTCGCGCCAGCCATGCACCGCACTGCCCGCCGTTTTGGTCGATGCGGCAAACAGCAAATCGGTGCCGACAGCGGTTTGCGGATTCACCCCAAACATCAACACCAACAACGGCGTCATCAGCGAACCACCGCCGACACCGGTTAGACCCACCAGCAAGCCAACCAGCAAGCCCGCAACGCTGTGCATAAAATCAATATGGGCGAAGAAACTCATAAACCGATCCTTTGGCGGCGCAATTATCACAGTCCTCCGGGCGCGTCTTTATCCCGAATCAGCAATCTGCCCTTGCAACATTTTTGCGTCTAACTCCGATAAATCTCTACTACAACAATAGAGATTTATCCACACCAGAAAGCCAAACTATCCCGCCAACATTCCGCCCAAACGCCCGCGAATAATGTCCTCAGCCTCGGCAATAATCCGGTCGATCAAAACCTGACAAGTGGGAATATCATAGATCAACCCCTGCACCATCCCTGCCCAGAAAATCCCTTTGGACAAATCGCCGCTTTCCAACACTTCACGACCCAGTGAACCCGCCACCAAATGCCGCACATCTTCAAAAACCGCCCCTTCGCGTGCCGAAATCGCCACCACCTCATCCGACACATCGCTTTTGCCGACCCGCGCCGTATTGTGAAATTTGCGAAAGATCAGATTGGTGCCGCGTTCGTCATTGGCCACATATTTGGCCTTCACATTCGGATGAATCGGTGCCTCTACCGTTGCGCAAAACCGTGTGCCCATATTGATTCCATCCGCACCCAACGCCAAAGCCGCCGCCAAGCCGCGCCCATCGCCAAACCCGCCCGACGCCACCATCGGAATTTTGACCTTATCCGCCGCCGCCGGAATCAAGATCAAGCCCGGAATATCATCCTCACCCGGATGTCCCGCACATTCAAAACCATCAATCGAAATAATATCACAGCCATTGCGCTCGGCCGATAAAGCATGGCGCACGGCGGTGCATTTGTGCAAAATACGCACCCCATGCGGCTTGAGCATCGCCCATAATTCCCGCACTTCGGCGTTACCAGCGGTTTCCACCACCTTGATCCCGCTGTCGATCACCGCCTGAACATAACCCTTGTAATCGGGCGGCAATATGGCGGGCAGCACGGTGATATTCACGCCAAATGGCTGATCCGTCATGCTGCGGCACCGCTCAATTTCGGCGCGCAAAGCCTCCGGTGATGGCTGGGTCAGCGCGGTAAGCAAACCCAAACCGCCCGCATTGGACACCGCGCTGGCCAGCTCGGCATAACCAACCCCCTGCATCCCGCCTTGAATAATCGGGTGCTTGATCCCCAGCATTTCGGTGACGCGGGTTTTAATCGGCATGAATGGCTCCTATGCAGCAGACTGATTTCCCACGGCGATAGCTTTTCTTGCGCGATCCGCAATGGTAAAGGACGCCCCGATGGCGATGTTTCGTCCCCGATCCCTTGATATTGGTATTATTCATGTCCCGCCCTATTTTCTTTGATCCATCCGGTCGGCGTAAACGCTGGACACGGCGCGGGATATTTGTGTCCTTGTTTTTGGTGGTTTTGGCAGCAGCCGGTTTTGCCTCGACGGTGATCCATATTCCCGC
This sequence comes from Pseudomonadota bacterium, assembly GCA_041164845.1. Lineage (GTDB taxonomy): Bacteria > Pseudomonadota > Alphaproteobacteria > Sphingomonadales > Sphingomonadaceae > Novosphingobium. The sequence goes on from JBEAOQ010000285.1 coordinate 2,569, forward strand.
ACCCGCGCCGCTGCCTTTGGGCTTTGAACGCCGCACCCCCCTGCCCCTGCGCGCACAAGTGGGCCGCATCTCGCAAAGCATCAATCAACTCTTGGGCCACAGCCCCAAAGCCAGCATCCGCCCCCCGCAAAACGGTCAATCTCAACGCCCCCTGACCGTGGGATTTTACGCCACATGGTCCGATGAAAGCGCGCCCGCTTTGGCCAAAAACATCGGCCAGTTGGATTGGGTGGTGCCCACAACGCTGGCGGTCGATAGCCAGGGCCGGCTGCATGTCAACGAAGACCGCGCTATGCGCCGGATTCTGTCCAACAGCATGAACCATCCACTGGTTTTGCCCATGGTGCAAAATGTCGTCAGCGATGTTTTCTCCAGCCAAGCCACCGCGTCCCTGCTGCAAAACAGCGGCAAGCGCAGCCAATTTATTTCCGGTTTGGAAAGCTATGTCGAAAAATCGGGCGATTCAGGTCTGGTGTTTGACTTTGAAAATATCGCCTCGCCCGACATCCCGCTCTATCGCCAGCTGATCGCCGAAACCAACGCCCGCTTTGACCATCACGGCTGGATTGTTGGCGTCACCCTGCCTTTGGGCAATAGCGACTGGGACATCAGCCAATTCGCCGCCGTGGCTGATAAGCTGTTTCTGATGGCCTATGACGAACATTGGCAAGGCGGGGGCGCGGGGCCTATCGCCTCAAATGGCTGGTTTTATGACCATGTGGCGGCGGGGATCAAGGGACTGCCAACGGGCAAAGCGATCATCGCACTGGGCAGCTACGGCTATGATTGGCACAATGGCCACGCCGAGAGCCTGACCGTCGAAGAAGCCTGGCTTTCCGCCCATGACAGCGGATCGGTGCCACAATTTATGCGCGGCGTCGGCAATACCGCCTTCTCGTTGCTCGATAATAACCAACGCCACGACATCTGGCTGCTGGATGCCGCCGCCAGCTGGAATCAAATGCAAATGCTCAGCAAATTGGGCGTCGGTGACATTGCCCTATGGCGGCTTGGTTCCGAAGACCCGGGCTTCTGGCCCGCGCTTGCCGCGTGGCGCAATCATGGGCGACCGGATCTGACCCGTATCGCCGAAGAAAACACCGTCGATGTCGAGGGCAGCGGCGAAATTTTGCGCATCACCACCACCCCCAAAGCCGGTGTCCGTCAGGTGACATTTGACCCGCGCAGCAACAGCATTACCGGCGAAAATTACCTGTCATTGCCGACGCCCTATGTGGTGCAACGCACCGGCGCCAATCCCAAACAGGTGGCGCTGACCTTTGATGATGGCCCCGATCCGAAATGGACACCGCAAATCCTTGCGATCTTGGAATCCTACCATGTCCCCGCGACATTTTTTATCATTGGCGAAAATGGTGTGTCCAATCGTAGTATTCTTCAGCGGATCGTTGCCGATGGTTATGAGCTGGGCAATCACAGCTACACCCACCCCAATATGGCACACAGCTCGGACACCAGCATCAATTTGGAGCTTAACGCCACCCAGCGTCTGGCCGAAGCCTATACCGGCCGCTCACTGCGCTTGTTCCGCGCCCCTTATTTTGGCGATGCCGAGCCAACCACCGCCGATGAGTTAAACCCGGCGATGATCGCCCAAGACCATGGCTATACCGTGGTCGGTCTGCATGTCGATCCGGGCGATTGGAAGAAATTGGGGGCCAAAGAAATTGTCGATCAAACCTTGGCCCAAGTCGAAGGAGCAACCGAAGAACGCTCTGGCAATATTGTCTTGCTGCATGATGGCGGCGGGGATCGTTCGCAAACCGTGGCCGCGCTGCCCGGCATTATCATCGGGCTGCAACGCGCCGGATATGAAATTGTCCCTGTCGGCAAATTGGCGGGGTTATCTTATGACAAGGTTATGCCCAAATTGGCCGGCGGTGATTTGGCTGCGGTCAGGGCCGATGTTTTTGCATTTACCGCGATTGGCGCGAGCATAATCGGACTAAACTGGATATTTTTCTTCGCCATCGCCATGGGGGTTATTCGGGCGATTGCGCTTGCGTTCTTTGCTGTCCTGCCCAAAAAACGCCAACCACCTGCCATATCTGCGACATTCCAACCCACAGTCACCGTGATAATTCCAGCGTTTAACGAAGAACGGGTGATTGCCGCATCGGTGCAACGGATATTGGAAAGCAGCTATCCGGCGCTCCACGTCCTTGTCGTTGATGATGGCTCCTCTGACCAAACCAGCGCCATAATGCGCCATCATTACGCCGATAATCCGCGTGTGCAGCTGCTCACTCTGGCAAATGGCGGCAAAGCGGCGGCGCTCAACCGCGCTTTAGCGATGACGACGGGCGAAATTATCGTCGCGCTGGATGCCGACACCCAATTTGAACGCGACACCATTTCCTTGCTGGTGCGCTGGTTTGCCAATCCCAAAATTGGCGCAGTGGCCGGCAATGCCAAGGTCGGCAACCGGATCAATCTGGTCACCCGTTGGCAGGGGATTGAATATGTTACCGCGCAAAATATTGAACGCAAAGCCCTAACCCGCTTTGATGCGATCACCGTGGTGCCGGGCGCGGTCGGGGCATGGCGGCGCAGCGCACTCGACGATGTCGGCGGCTATCCCGAAAATACGCTGGCCGAAGATCAAGACTTAACCTTCGCCATCCAGCGCAAAAAATGGAAAGTCGCCTACGACGAAGATGCAGTGGCTTGGACCGAGGCACCGGAAAACTTTGCCGCCCTGTCCAAACAACGCTTTCGCTGGTCTTATGGCACGCTGCAATGCCTGTGGAAGCACCGAAAAATCATGCGGCGCGGCAAACCGGGCGGTCTGGCCTTTATCGGAATGCCGCAGGCGTGGCTGTTCCAAAT
>JBEAOQ010000286.1:0-14484 GCA_041164845.1 Pseudomonadota bacterium
ATGCCCTCATCTTCCGCCAGCCGATGATAGGCACGGGCCTCTTCGATGGGATTCAGATCTTCGCGCTGAATATTTTCGATCAGGGCCAAAGCCATGACTTCACGATCACTCAAGTCACGAATTATAGCTGGAATTTCATGTATTTGGGCACGTTGCGCAGCCCGCCACCGGCGCTCACCGGCCACCAGCTGATAGCGGCCATTGGCCAAGGGGCGAACAATCACCGGCTGGATAACCCCCCGCGCCGCAATCGAGGCCGCCAGCTCATCCAAAGCGGTTTCATCAAAATGACGGCGCGGCTGGTCGGGATGGGGTTCGATGGCGGCGATGGACAATGACGCAAACCCGCTTTGCTGGGATGCCGCGCTGTCCATCGCATTTCCACGTGAAACACCATTGGTCACAGGGGCTTCGCGGCGGCTTTCGCCCAGCAAGGCTTCCAGCCCGCGCCCCAGTGCCATTGGCTTCTTGCGCAACAAAGTAGCTGGGGCGGCCGAATCAGCCGGTGATGCGTTGATAAGGGCTTCTTCGCTCATGCGGCTTTCCTCTTTTCGGGTAGGCGAGAGATTAATTCACGGGCCAGCGCCATATAGGCGCGACTACCCGCACAATTGTGATCATAAATCAGCGCAGGTAATCCGTGGCTGGGGGCTTCCGACAGGCGGACGTTGCGCGGAATGGCGGTTTCAAACACCAAATTGCCAAGGCAGGAACGGACATCTTCGGTCACTTGATCGGTCAGCCGGTTGCGACGATCATACATAGTGAGCGCAATACCGATAATGCCCAGATCGGGATTAAACCTTTGTTGCACGCGGTCTACGGTTTGCAGCAGCTGGCTTAGCCCTTCCAGCGCGAAAAATTCGCATTGCAGCGGCACCAGCAAACTGTCGGCAGCGCTAAGCGCATTAAGCGTGAGCAACCCCAGCGACGGCGGGCAATCTATCACGCAAACATCATAGCCGTGGGTGAGTGGCAATTGATTAAACCCATTGCGCAAGCGGTCAGTGCGATTTTCCACCGATACCAGCTCCACCTCCGCCCCCGACAGATCAACCGTGGCTGGGACAATATCCAGATGGGGAATCCGTGTGGCCATGATGCAATCTCCCAGCGGCGCTTCATCAATCAACACATCATAGATCGAACGCAGACGATCAGCGGTGGCAATACCAATACCAGTCGATGCATTTCCTTGCGGATCAAGATCAATCAACAGGGTCTTCCAGCCCGTTGCGGCCAGGGCCGTCGCCAGATTGATGGCGGTGGTGGTTTTTCCCACCCCGCCCTTTTGATTGGCAATGGCTATGCGAATCATCGCTGTTTTCCTATCTTGCCGTGAAGCTGGCCAATGATAATGCCCGCCTCGGGATCGGTGAGGGATGGTTCCACGTGGAAACGATGTTGCCACGATGAAAGCGCCGCCAATTCTTGCGCTGCCATCCGCCCTTTCGGCAAGGCAAATTGTGTTGTGGCTGTGGAGAACCTTGCGGATAGCGTCAATAATTTGTCCAAAGGGGCAAATGCGCGGGCAGAAATGACGTCATAGTGGCGCGATTCGATCGATTCGAGGCGCGAACCGATGATCTGGAGATTGTCGAGGTTTAAGGTGATTCGTAGATGTTCCAACCAAGCGATTCGTTTGCTGCGCGATTCAACCAAGGTTATTTCGGTTTGCGGTTGGAGAATGGCGATGATGATGCCGGGAAACCCTGCCCCAGCCCCCAGATCAAGCCATGATCGGATTGTTTCACGTGAAACATGGCAGAGCAACTGCGCGCTATCGGCAATATGACGCCGCCAAATTTCGTTCAAACTCGCGCTGGACACAAGGTTTTGCCTGTTATTTTCGTCGGTCAGCATAGTGCAGAACTGCGCGCATCGCTCTTCAGCTAAGACATCATAACCCGAAAAATTCTGCAACCAAATCCTTGCACCCTGCTCATCCGCAATCATGCCGCCACCATCAATCGGCGGGCATGAACCAATAATGCCGCCAGCGCAGCTGGGGTAACCCCCGGAACGCGCCCAGCAGCTGCCAGCGTCGGCGGCTTGGCTTTGGTCAGTCTTTCGGTCATTTCACGTGAAAGGCCGGCAATGTGCCCATAAGGAAAATGATCGCCCAGTGGCAATTCCTCGCTGGCCCGCAAATCGCGCAGTTCATTTTCTTGGCGCAGAAGATAGGGCGCATAAGCGGCGTCTTCGGCAACTTCTTCATTAAGAGTATCATAGGCCAGAAGCGACGCATCAATCCATGGCCTAAGTGCATTGATGTCAATTTCCGCAAAACGCAGCCATTCGCGCAAGGGCAGTTTGCCCTGATCCAATTTAACCGACAGGCCCTTTTGCGCCAAATGTGCCGCGCCCACGGGCAAATCCAACGCCGTGTCCAAGGCCCGTTTGGCGTCGCTCCGCCGGGCAAACCAATCACGGCGATTTTGGCCAACGCAACCCGCCGCGATGGCCAATGGTGTCAGTCGCGTTGTGGCATTATTGGCCCGCAAACGCAGCCGATATTCCGCACGGGCAGTCAACATACGATAGGGTTCAGTCACCCCTTGCAAGGTTAAATCATCAACCATAACAGCCATATAGCTGTTTGAACGGTCAATGACAGCAGGCGCGATCCCCAGCGCCAACGCAGCCGCATTCATCCCGGCAACCAACCCCTGCGCAGCGGCTTCTTCATAACCTGTGGTGCCATTGATTTGCCCCGCACAATAAAGCCCGGGAATATCGCGTAGCTCTAGCGTAGAACGCAGGGCGCGTGGATCAATATGATCATATTCCACGGCATAACCAGGAACGACCATTTCCACCGCCTCCAAACCCTCCATCGTACGCAGCATAGCCAGCTGGACATCCGCAGGTAACGAGGTGCTGATGCCATTGGGATAGACCAAATGCGTATCCAGCCCTTCGGGTTCGAGGAAAATTTGATGGCTATCCCGATCGGCAAAGCGGTGGATTTTATCCTCGATTGATGGGCAATAGCGCGGCCCTTGCGCACCTATTGCTCCGCTGAACAGCGGCGAACGATGGAGATTGGCGCGGATGACATCGTGGCTGCGTTGGTTGGTGCGGGTGATTCCACAGAAAATTTGCGGATTATGGCGGCGGGTTTCCAGTGCCGACATCAACCAATGATCGCCGTCGGAGGGCTGTTCAGGCAGGCACGCCCAATCAATAGTGCGCCCGTCCAATCGTGGCGGAGTGCCGGTTTTCAATCGCGCCATGGGAAGATCAGCTTCGCGGAGTTGGGTCGCCAATATTTGTGCTGAATTTTCCCCTATACGTCCACCGACCATCCGCTCTTCGCCGCGAAACAAGGTGCCGCCCAGAAATGTGCCGGTGCAAAGAATCACGGCACAGGCGCGAAGTGAGGTGCCGTCAGCCAAATGCAAACCCGTAATCCGACCGTTTTTGATGTCTAATGCGGCGGCTTCACCAGCAATTTGGGTTAAATCACCTTGCTGTAAGATCAATGATTGCACCGCCGCTTTGAACAATTTGCGGTCAGCCTGAATGCGCGGCCCCTGCACCGCACTGCCTTTCGACCGGTTGAGCATCCGATAATGGATCGCAGCGGCATCAGCTGCGCGACCTAAGATACCATCAAATGCATCAACTTCGCGCACCAAATGGCCCTTGCCCAAGCCGCCAATCGCCGGATTGCAGCTCATCGCACCAATGGCTGTTAGGTCGAAACTGACCAGCGCCACCTTGGCCCCCATCCGCGCAGCCACCGCAGCCGCTTCTACGCCTGCATGGCCGCCGCCGATGACAATGATGTCGAATTGATGGGTGGTTAATGTCATTGCCCGCCGTTAGCCGACATAGGCATGGCCGTCAAAGGTGGAAACACCCGCAATGTTTCACGTGAAACATTATTTGCCGATGCAAAACCGGCCAAATAGCGCGTCGAGCATGTCTTCCGTCGTGGTTTTGCCCAACAGGTTGTCGAAAGCCAAGCGGGCAATTCGCAAATTTTCAGCGATGAGTAAGGGATCGGCTACCCGTGAGGATTGACTTAGGGCTTGAGCGGCGCTGGCGATTAATGCGTGCTGGCGGGCGTTCAACGCCCCTTGGCCGGGTTTTGGCAAAGCCGATTCGGCGGCGGTTAGGAGATCAGCGCGAAGCCCGGCTATGCCGGAATGAGAAACAGCAGAAACACGGTGGCGGGGTGTGAATTTTGGTTGGTGATCGGCGCGGTCAATTTGCGCGGCAATTTCCCACGCGCCATCTGGCCCCTGCCCTTCTGGCCCCAACCACAACACCAAATCGGCTCGCACCAATTCTTTGCGCGCCCGCTCAATACCGATCAATTCGATGCTGTCATCGCTATCATCGCGCAGACCGGCGGTGTCGGTGAAGAGGAAGGGTATGCCCGACAGCGCAACAGACCGCGTCAAAACATCGCGGGTGGTGCCAGCAATCGGTGCGGTGATCGCGGCCTCTTCTTCAACCAAAATGTTGAACAAGGTGCTCTTGCCGGCATTAGGCGGTCCAGCGATTGCCACGCGAAAACCCTCACGCAGCACCTCGGCCCGGGGGCGGTTAAGCCAATCATCAAGCTCGTCATGCAGTGCCGCCAAACTGCCGATAAAGCTGTCGGGCAGAACGGCCACATCATCGTCGTCAGCAAAATCCAACACCGCCTCTACCGCCGCCGATGCGTTCAAAATTTGTGCGCGCCACTGGGCCACTTGCGCGGAAAATTGCCCGCCCGCCATATCCATCGCCAATTTGCGTTGAAGCTCGGTTTCGGCGGATAAGAGATCGGCCAGCCCCTCTGCCTCGGCCAGATCAATTTTGCCATTGGCAAAGGCGCGGCGAGTGAATTCCCCAGCTTCGGCCAAGCGCAAGCCGATGATGGTATCAAGTTGATTGAAGACAGCGGTGACGACGGCGCGCCCACCGTGGCAATGCAATTCGGCGACATCTTCGCCGGTAACGGTTGCAGGGGCAGGTAGCCACAGCACCAGCGCGCTGTCCAAAATATCGCCCTCCGCGCCGCGCAATTTGGCGAAACTGGCGTGGCGGGGTTTTGGCAATTTGCCAGTCAACTGCTGCAATGCGAATTTGGCTTGCGGCCCGCTAATGCGGATCACCGCGATGCCAGCCGGCGCGGCACCGCTGGAATTGGCAAAAATAGTATCGGTCATTGGGGCGGAATAGAAGGCGACACGCCCTTAGCCGTCCTTTTTCTTGGCGGCCATATTGGCCCCGCTTTCCATAAATTGCTGGAATAATTTCAAGCCCATTTGCCCCATAGGCGCGATTTGTTTGGCGATGTCTTGCAATTGATCGACACTGCCCACACCCTTCATCGCTTTGGCCACGGCATCAACATAGACTTCATTGGCCTTGGCCACATTGGGCAGGCCCAGAAATTGCCGCGCTTCATCGGGGGTGCAATCAACTTCGACGTGAACCTTCATGGCATCCTCCATTGGCGCGCTCTGTGCTATCTGTCTGACACAGCTAGACGGCAAAGTCTACTTTGCAGAATCAGCTTATCGCGTTAGGTGGTTTCGGACGAAATAAAGGATCAGCCCATGACAACCAATAGTATGATTCCGACGCTTGATGGCAATGGCGAAATTCCGTCACTGGTGATGAAGCCCGATAGCGCGCCGCGTGGGGCGATTATCGTTATTCAGGAAATTTTTGGCATCAACCCGGGTATCCAGCAAAAATGTGCGGATTGGGCGGCGGTCGGTTATCTGGCTGTCGCGCCCGATGTATTTTGGCGACAACAAGCGGGTTTGGACTTTAACCCCGATGTGGCTGAAGAATTTCAGCAAGCTATTGGCTATATGATGAAACACGATTTTGATGCAGGCATCCGCGATGTAGAGGCCGTCATCCGCTGGATCAGGCGCGAGGCTGGTGTGGCCAAGGTCGGGCTGGTTGGCTACTGTATGGGCGGCAAAGTGGCCTACCAAACCGCAGCCCGCACCGATATTGATGCGTCCGTCGGCTATTATGGCGTCGGTATCGACCAAATGCTGAACGAAAGCCACGCCATCGCCAAGCCGCTGTTGCTACACATTCCGACGGCGGATGGCTTTGTGCCAGCCGAAGCGCAAGCGGCGATGCACGCCGGCCTGGATGGTAACGCCCATGTAACCCTGCATGATTATGCGGGGCTGGATCACGGTTTCGCCGATACATTCGGTGCAAGGCGCGATGAAGCTGGTGCGGCGTTGGCCGATGAACGGACGGCAGCGTTTTTTGCGGAGTTTGTGGGGTGAGTAACGGCCCCCTATCTTGGGCTTCTATCCAAATTGTAATTTCCAGCTACGATCCTTTTGAAGGCAAAAGTCCGTTTGGCTCAAAATATCCATCCCGATAAGCACGTCAAATTTTATAGTTTGCTTAAGGCAACACCCAACGATTTCTGGAAACACATAAGGCATTGAAACTGAATTGATGGTGGGCGGGAATAGGCCAACACGGAAAATATGCGTCGTGACAAGGCGTTCCTCCGTAGCCACAGACACAGTTTCTTTTCCGAGTTCTGATAATTGCAAATCGTTGATAACTCTAGGGGTTATCCAACTCTTAGTTGCACCTGTATCCAACAAACCTGTATAAACCCGATGGGTAATATCCATCGGATCGCGTGCTGCCAGAATGGCAACATCGAGCAGAATACTCCGACCATCATGCTTTCCTTCAATCGAAGGCAAAAGACATATGCCCTAATTCAATCGGTTCATCACTAACCCTCTGAACTGAAAACAGCTCGTCAGGAAACCGTCCCAATCCAGCCCTGTAGGCCTCACCAGGCGATTCAAAAAAATCTATAGATTGTGAATGCCTAATGAGAACAAAGCTGTCGGGATGTTGATTTAAAAATGACCCTAGATTTCGTCGGAAATAGTCAAAATTTTGATCAATTTCCTGTCGCAATGTGTTTGTCATATGTGGCTCCTCCCACAATTTGAAGTGCCATTATGCGCCAAAATGCGATAAGATGAAAGCCCTGTGCGATGAACCGACTCACAGCTAGGGTGAAACGAATCGCCACATCATTGATTCATCGTCGCAAAGAAATCTTCGTTGGTTTTCGAATCTTTCATCTTATCCAACAGGAATTCCATTGCGTCGATGGTGCCCATTTGCATCAGAATCCGGCGCAGGACCCACATTTTCGACAGCTTATCCTTGGCAACCAGCAGTTCCTCCTTGCGGGTGCCGCTCTTGCCGACATCCAACGCGGGGAAGATGCGCTTATCCGCCACTTTGCGATCCAGTACGATTTCGCTGTTGCCGGTGCCTTTGAATTCTTCAAAGATCACTTCGTCCATCCGGCTGCCCGTATCAATCAAAGCGGTGGCGATAATCGACAACGATCCGCCCTCTTCGATATTGCGCGCCGCACCGAAAAACCGCTTGGGCCGTTGCAAGGCGTTGGCATCAACGCCGCCGGTCAGCACCTTGCCCGATGAGGGGACAACAGTGTTATAAGCACGGCCCAGACGGGTGATCGAATCGAGCAAAATCACCACATCGCGCTTGTGTTCGACCAGACGTTTGGCTTTTTCAATAACCATTTCCGCAACTTGGACGTGACGTTGCGCGGGTTCGTCAAAGGTCGAGGAAATAACCTCACCCTTCACACTGCGCTGCATATCGGTCACTTCTTCGGGGCGTTCATCGACCAGCAACACCAGCAGAAACACCTCTGGATGGTTATCGGTAATGGCCTTGGCGATATTTTGCAACAACACCGTTTTGCCAGTGCGCGGCGGGGCGACGATCAATGCGCGCTGGCCCTTGCCCTGCGGCGAGATAATATCAATCACCCGCGCCGATTTGTCCTTCACTGTCGGGTCTAACGTATCCAGAATCAGTTTTTCATCGGGATAAAGCGGGGTGAGATTGTCAAAATTAACCCGATGGCGCACGGCTTCGGGATCGTCAAAATTGACACTAATCAGCTTGGTAATGGCAAAATAGCGTTCGCCGTCTTTGGGTGGGCGCACTTCGCCCTCAACCGTATCGCCGGTGCGCAGGCCCCATTTGCGAACCTGATTCGGCGAGACGTAAATATCATCAGGGCCGGCCAGATAATTGGCTTCGGGGCTGCGCAAAAAACCGAACCCGTCGGGCAAGACTTCAATCGTGCCCAGCCCCATAACCTCTTCGCCGCCGTCGGCCACCTCTTTGAGAATGGCGAACATAATGTCCTGGCGGCGCAAAGTGGATGCGCCTTCTACACCCAATTCTTCGGCCATTTCCACCAATTCCGTGGCGGTTTTTTTCTTTAAGTCTTTTAAATGCATGTAAAATTTATCCAATTGTAATGTCGTATTCCTAGGAAATGACCGGCGCTTAAGGGCTTGGAGAAAGCAAAGCTAGGCGGCGGAATTTTCACGCTGCCAATGCCGGTTAAGGATTTTGCCTAGGTCAATTTGGCCGCTAGGTCAATGCGCAAGTTTTTGCGCGGCCAAAACCCCCAAACTCTCTACCGCCCCGCCATACCCTTGACCTTGGCCAAATAGGTTCGGCCAATCCGTAGCGCGCTACCATCGTCCAATTCAGCGGACCACACGCCCAGCCCATCATGTCGCAACCCGATGATCCGATCACGCCTCAGGATGATCGAACGGTGGATACGGATGAACATCACGGGGTCCAGCCGTTCTTCCAATCTCGATACGGTATGCAACAACAGATATGACCGCGACCCGTCCCCCACGCCCCCCACATGCAGCCGGACATAATCCCGCTCGGCATCAATGCGGGTAACGTCTGCCGCCGCAATCCGCAGCAATTCACTGCGATGCGGCACCCAAAATTCGCTGATCCACGCCGATGGGATGCGCGGGCGGGCGCTGCGGCGGGCCACAGCGCGGCCAATGGCGCGTTCCAACCGCTCCGGCGCAACCGGTTTCAACACATAATCCACCGCATCCAGATCAAAAGCTTCCAGCGCGAAACCATCATGCGCCGTGACAAACACCACGGCGGGCGGATTGGCTTGAAGTCCCAAAGCACGGGCCACCGCCAGCCCGTCCAGCCCCGGCATAGTCATATCCAACAGCAACAAATCCGGCGACAGCGCCTCAACCAAACGCAGCGCCGCCGCGCCATCAGCCGCAGTTCCAGCAATCGACAGCCCCGAAATTCCGGCGCAAATCACCTGCAACCGCTCCACCGCCAAGGGTTCATCATCGACGATCAAAACGCGCAAGGGGGCGGCTGATTCGGCGGGTTCAAACATTCAACGGCAACCGAATGACCGTGCGATAACCATCATCAGTGGGGCCAGATTCCACCGCCGCCCTATCACCAAACAGCGCCGCCAGCCTATCGCGGACATTGGCCAGCCCAATGCCAAAACCATGATTTGCGGGTTTTTCCTGTGCCACCTTCCCCGCATCAATTTTGCCATTATCGCGGACAATCACATGTAATTCGCCCGCTTCTTCCTTGGCCTCAATCCAGATTATTGTCGGTTTTTGGCTGGGGGCCACCGCATATTTCACCGAATTTTCCACCAGTGGCTGCAAAATCATCCCGGGCACTTTGGCATTTTCCAAATACGCCGGAATCGCATATTCCGCTCGCAATCTTTTGGGAAACCGCACCTCTTCGATCTTCAAATAGAGCTGTTGCAGGGCGATCTCTTCGCGCAATGTCACTTCGGCGGTGGGATCGCCCGCCAATGATCTGCGGTAAAATATCGAGAGGGTTTGGATCATTTCCTCCGCCGCATCCGCCCGCTTGGTTATGACCAAAGCCGATAATGAATTCAACGTGTTAAACAGAAAATGCGGATTGATTTGATAGCGCAATGATTGCAATTCCGCCGCCTTGGCCGCCCGCCGAAATTCACCCTCACGCCGTTCGGCCAGCCGCGCCTCGGCGGCATAGGCCAGCGCAAAATATAGCGCCGCCCAAGCCAGCAGCAGAAAATAGCGGCCAATGGCAATGTCGGTGGTCTGTTGCCACCAGCCATGCTCGGTCATTTTCTGTTGCAGCGCATCCAGCTGATCGGGTGATAATCCGGGCGGATCGGGCAGGTCGATCAATATATTTCCCGCCGTATCATGGCGAATTTGCACCTCGGACGGATTGCGCACTTGGCCGATAATCCGTTGATCCAAATCGGCAAAAACCCGCTGATTGACCATCGCCAGCACCAAAGCCGCCGGTATCATCACCACCAAAGCCGCAGCAATCCGCCAACCCAAAGCGCGGGCGTCAAACAACCGCAAAATGACCCAAGCCAGCCCAGTTATGACGATACCAGCCGACACCACCACCAACCGATGCGCCGCCATTTCGGCAAAATATTCGCTATCAATCAACAGGCTGCGCAGCGTAATCAGCGCAAAATAACACAGCCACAGCCCCATAATCGAGCCAAGAACCGCCCGAAACGACACACGGGGGGTGTAGGAAACGGGTGCGATAATGGACGAACTTTCTATCATTCCCCGATCATTACCCCATTCCAACCCCGCCGCACCAGCTACTTAAACGAAGCCCATCCACCGTTGGTCGAAAAATCACGCCCCAGCCAACAACCCTTCCTTGGCGATTTTGTCCTTCCACACCAGCGGGGCCAGCTGGTGAACATTGTGCCCCTCGCTATCCACGGCGACAGTTACCGGCATATCTTGCACGGTAAATTCGTAAATAGCTTCCATGCCAAGGTCTTCAAAACCCACCACTTTCGCCGCTTTAATCGCCCGCGACACCAAATAGGCCGCACCGCCGACCGCCATCAAATAGGCGCTTTTATGCGCGGCAATGCTGCCGGTGGCAGCCACACCGCGCTCGGCCTTGCCCACCGAAGCCAGCAGCCCTAAATCCAGCATCATATCGGAAAAACTATCCATCCGCGTCGCTGTGGTTGGGCCAGCAGGCCCCACCGCTTCATCGCGCACCGGGTCAACCGGCCCGACATAATAAATCACCCGTCCGGTAAAATCGACGGGCAGAGGCTCACCGCGTGATAACATATCCTTGATCCGCTTATGCGCAGCATCGCGTCCGGTCAGCATTTTGCCGTTCAGCAACAGCCGATCACCCTGCTTCCAGCCCTGCACGTCGGCGGGTGTAAGTGTGTCCAAATTCACCCGTTTCGCCGCCTTATCCGGCGTCCAATGGACATCGGGCCACTGATCCAGCTTGGGCACTTCCAAATAGCTTGGCCCGCTGCCGTCCAGCGTAAAATGGGCATGGCGGGTGGCGGCGCACTTGGGGATCATCGCCACCGGCTTGCTGGCGGCATGGCACGGCCAATCAACAATTTTCACATCCAATATGGTCGACAATCCGCCCAGCCCCTGTGCGCCAATCCCCAGCGCATTGACCTTGTCAAAAATCTCGATCCGCATCGCTTCAATATCATTCTGGGCGCCGCGCGCCTTCAGTTGGCCCATATCAATCGGCTCCATCAGGCTCTTTTTGGCCAGCTGCATGGCATATTCTGCTGTGCCGCCAATACCAATGCCCAACATCCCCGGCGGGCACCAACCCGCACCCATCTGCGGCAACATCTCCAACACCCATTCGACAATATTATCCGATGGATTCATCATCTTAAACTTGGATTTATTCTCGCTACCGCCCCCCTTGGCCGCAACATCAATCGCCACTTTCGCACCCTTGACCATATTCACCGTCAACACGCAGGGCGTATTGTCGCGGGTGTTGCGGCGGGTAAAAGCGGGATCGGCCAGAATCGAAGCCCGCAATTTGTTTTCCGGATTTAAATAGGCGCGCCGCACCCCCTCATCGACCACATCTTGCAACGATTTGTCCGATTCCAACCGGCAATCCTGCCCCCAATCGACAAAGACATTCACAATACCGGTATCTTGGCAGATCGGGCGATGCCCCTCGGCGCACATCCGGCTATTGGTCAAAATCTGGGCAATCGCATCCTTGGCCGCTGGCCCTTGCTCAGCTTTGTATGCTTCGCCCAAGGCGCGAATATAATCCATCGGATGATAAAAACTGATATATTGTAACGCATCGGCAATGCTTTCGATCAGGTCTTCCTCGCGGATTGTCACCATATCGCCCATTTTTGCCTCCTAATCAGGTTGAATACATATTGATCGGTAACATTGTGTGTCCCGAATTCCCCACCGCCTTAATCATTTCTCATTGACCCTTCCACCATCAAATTTAATCACTAAGCGATCAAATTTGATGGTGGAAGAAGGGTCTCTTCATATAATAAGACCCTTTCTAATCCGGTCAGAAAGAGCAAATCTGATCGGGAAAGGGTCTGGCGACGTCAAAGAGCTTGGCGCGGGGGCGCGCTTGTCCTAAAGCGCGCAGATTGAAATGCTGCGCATCAAGGTTGAATTTGCATGACATTAACTGCCACCCGCCCCGCCACCGATCCCTACGCCGCAGCCCGCCGCGCCATGATTGACAGCCAGCTGCGCACGTCCGGGGTTAATGAGCCCTGGGTTCTGGCCGCATTTTCCGCGCTTCCCCGCGAAGATTTCGTGCCCACCGCAATGCGCGACGCCGCCTATATTGATCGGGCCATCGCGCTGGACAATGGCCGCTTTCTCGCCGCCCCCTTGGTTCATGGCAAAATGCTGGCCGAAGCCATGCCAAACACCGCCGATAATGCCCTGTTAATCGGCGACGCAAATGGCTATCTGGCGGCTCTGCTGCGCCCGCTGGTTGGAGCATTGGACTGCCTTGATCCAGCCAAAGCTAGCAAAGCCAAAAAGGCCAGTTTTTCGCTGATACTGATCGACGGTGCCGCCGAAAAACTGCCTGACGCTGTAACCAAGAGCCTGACCGAAGGTGGGCGTTTGGTCACCGGCCTGCTCGAACGCGGGATTACCCGTCTGGCCACTGGCTTCATGGCGGGCGGGCATCTGGCACTGCTGCCCTTGGCCGAAATGGGTATTCCCTCCCTGCCAGAATTTGCCGCCGCCAAAAGCTGGAGCTTCTGAATATGCCATGCAAATTTAGCCGCTTGGCTCTGCTGACGGGTGCATCTTTGGGCGCAACATTGGCCGCCGCCCCCGCTTCCGCTGACGATCTGCGCAGCGCCTTGCTCTCGGCCTATAAAACCAACCCCGCGCTCAATGCGGCACGCGATAATCAAATGGCGGTCGATGAAACCGTACCGCTGGCCCGCGCCGACGGTCTACCCGCGCTCAATGCCACAGCACAGGAAACCGAATACGTCAAAAAAAGCCCCCTAAACTTCACGTCGCCTGATCGTGCCTTGGCGATAAGCACCACACTGAATGTGCCAATTTATTCGGGCGGCGCGGTGCGCAATGCGATCCATGCCGCCGAAACCCGCGTCACAGCAGGGCGCGCTGATCTGCGCGGCAGTGAAAGCGGGGTCTTTGCCCAGGTGGTTGCTGCCTATATGGATGTCATGCTGGGCGAGGCCACGGTGCGGCTTAGCCAAACCAATGTCCAAAAACTCTCCGTCACGCTTCAGGCCACCTCGGATCGTTTCCAAATCGGCGATCTGACCCGCACCGACGTCGCTCAAGCACAATCGCGACTATCCTTGGCGCAAAGCAATCTGCAAAGCGCCGAAGCCAATCTGATTGCCAGCCGCGAACGCTATCTGCAATTGGTCGGCACACCGCCTGAGATGCTGCAATCGCCGCCGCCCCTGCCCGGTCTGCCAGCCAGCGCCGAAGAAGCGGTGTCCACCGCCTTGGAACTCAACCCCGATCTGCTGGCCGCACGGCAACGGGCCAAAGCAGCGGGCTATGATGTCAGCAGCGCCCGTGCGTCGCGCTTACCCAAATTAAACCTATTCGCTGACGGTGCTTACGTTGATTATATGGGTTCATTAACCAGCAGCACAACGCTGCCCGGCGGCATCCCTCAATCTGCCACCACGGCTGATTTCGGGTTGCGGGCAACTATACCGATATTTCAGGGCGGCCGCCCAACCGCGCTGATTAAACAAGCCCAAGCCCGCCAAGGTGCGGCGCTGGAAAATGAAATTGGTGCCGAACGGGCGGTAATTGCCCAAACCCGCTCTGGCTATTCATCCTGGCGCGCCGCCAACGCCATCATCACCTCGACCCAAAGCGCGGTGGACGCCGCGACCTTAAGTTTGGAAGGTGTGCGTGCGGAAAACAGCGTCGGCAACCGCACCATCCTCGACATTCTCAATGCCGAGCAAGAATTGGTCAACGCGCAGGTGCAATTGGCCACGGCGCGGCGCAATGCCTATGTTGCGGGCTTTTCGCTGCTGGCCGCTATGGGCAAAGCCGAGGCCCGCGATCTGGGGCTGGAAAGCGGGGTGCTCTATGATCCCGAAATCCATTACCACAGCGCCAAATCCAGCCTGTGGGATTGGGGCAGCGACCCCACACCAGCCGCCAAAGCCACCAGCAATCTGGGTAGCAAACCGCAAGATGGGGTGATTGGGAAGCCGTAGGCCGCCCATGTCGGTTATATAAATTTACTTCGTCGTAAAGTTCTATATATATCGTCGTAAAGACGGTATATAAG
>JBEAOQ010000287.1:0-2804 GCA_041164845.1 Pseudomonadota bacterium
GCAGCCGGTAAAAATCGGCGTGAACCACCGCAATCCGCGTGCCTCATCCGCCGCATAAATACGCGGGGCGCGCAGACCATTTTCATCCAGCCATTGTGCGGCACGCAAAAAAGGCACCGGATTTTCCTCGGGCGGCGGGGCGTCCATCAGCATGGCTGTTTGGGGCTGGGCAGTTAGGGGTTGGGCTGTCGTATCCGCGCGCCGCAGCCGGAAATAGCGGCGAAACGAGGCATCGCCCGCCAAGGGTTCGATGGCCGCATCGCCCCAGCCCGCTTGGGCCAGAAATGCGCTTAGCCCTTGGGGCAGATTCATGTCTGAAGTGTCGTCCATAAACGCCGTTCTAGCCAATCCTTGCCCGCATCGACAAGCACCCATCGCATTGGGCCAACAGTTTCTTGCGCGGCACAGATATGCAGCGACAAACAGGCGGCTTCATGGGCAAATCCCCCCGCATGATCGGGCCATTCAGCGATCAGCGCAGCATTGTGGCGGTAATCATCCAGCCCCAATTCTTCGGCCTCGGCGGGCGATTGCAGCCGGTAAAAATCGGCGTGAACCACCGCAATCCGCGTGGTGGGGGGATCATAGGTTTCGATAATGGTGAATGTCGGCGACGGCACCTCACCCTGATAGCCCAGCGCAGTGATAATCGCGCGGGCCAGCGTGGTCTTCCCCGCCCCCAAATCGCCGGTCAGCGCGATGACATCGCCTGCGCGCAAATTGGCGGCGATGGCGGTGCCAAGCATTTGGGTGGCGGCAAGGTTGGGGAGATTTATCTGCATAAAAATCAGAAAAACAAGAGATTCGCGCAGAGGCGCAGAGGCGCAGAGGGGTATTTTAAGCAGCAAAAGAGGATGATTGCACGTGGGTTAGCTCTCATAAATATACGTAATGATGCAAGAGGCCTGCGGCGCGAGTCAATCCCTCCGCGTCTCCGCGCCTCTGCGCGAACCAAATTTCTTGCAACCATCACGGCAAATCAACAATCGCCGCCGTGCCGCCGCCCACTTCGGACAATACCTCTAACCAGCCGCCATGCGCCTCGATCAATTGCCGCGCCAATGGCAAGCCCAATCCGCTGCGCCGTTCCAGCAATGCGCCATCATCCGCCATCTGTATCCCGCCCAAGGCCCGCGCCAATGTCGCGCTGTCCATCCCCGGGCCATTGTCCGAAATCACGATCCGCACCCCATCCTGCCCATCCTCGGCAAAGCGCGATACATCGACCAATATCCGACCGTCGGCGGGGGTCGCCTCGATCGAATTATCCAGTAAATGCCCCAAAGCACGCCCCAAACGGCGCGGATCGCCGGTGATTTTCCCCGCCGCCTTGCTGCCGCGCAAATCGAGATTCAATTTGCCCTGTTTAATCCGCGCCCGGCGTTCTTCGACCAGTTTTTTAACAAAAGGAAATAAATCAATCGTTTCCTTGGCCAAAGGCAACATCCCCGCCTCGCTTTGCGACAGATCAAGGACATTTTCGATCTGTTCACCCAGCCGTGCCACCGATGTCAAAATCGCCGCAACATATTCACGGCCTGATTCGTTTAATTCACCGCCCAATCCGGCATCCAGCAATTCGCCAAATCCGCCAATCGAGGTCAGCGGGGTGCGGAATTCATAGCTCATATTGGCCAAAAACCGCGTTTTCATTGCATCGGCATCCATCAGCGCCGCATTGCGTTCGCGCAGCGCGCTTTCAGCCTTTTGTGCATCGGTAATGTCCAACACCGTCAGTAACCCATTGCCATCGGGCAGCGGCACCCCGGCAATGTCCAAAATCCGACCATCATCCAGCATCACTTTGCTGCCGGTCTGTTCGCGTTGCAACGTCGCGGCCAGCACCACCTTGCCCACCATGCCCGCTTGGGCCGGATTGGCCAGCCCTTTGCCGATCTGCTCCAACAACATATCAATCCGGGGATGGGTGTCGAGAAATTCATCCTCCAGCCCCCAAGCGGCGGCGAAACGGCGATTCCACAGCTGCATTTTGCCATCGGGCGAAAACACCGCCAATGCTTCAAACAGGCTGTCAAAAGTTGCGGTGCGGGTGCGCAACAATGTGTCGCGGGTG
Source organism: Pseudomonadota bacterium (assembly GCA_041164845.1). Classification (GTDB taxonomy): domain Bacteria; phylum Pseudomonadota; class Alphaproteobacteria; order Sphingomonadales; family Sphingomonadaceae; genus Novosphingobium. The sequence continues at coordinate 2,075 of JBEAOQ010000287.1, forward strand.
GCCGACAGCCGCAATTGTTCGGTGCGATCTTCGACAATCATCAACAAACCGCCATCGGGCAAGGGCTGGGCCACCACCCGCAAATGGGTGCCGTCGGACAACGGCCAGGCTTCTTCTACCGGCGCATTGGCCAAAAACCATTGCACGCGTTCGCGCCGCCAATTGGGATAATCACGCGATTCGGGCAGCCGTCCGGCATCGCGGGCCATGTCCATCATCCGCTCAAACGGCGGCGGGTTCATCATCGCCATCGGCGTCAGCTCAAAAATCCGCTGAAACGGCTGATTGGCAAAATTCAGCTGACGTTTCATATCAAATTGCGCCACGCCAGCGGATAATTGATCGAGCATCGCCCGCTGGGCATCGCGAAAAGCGCGAAAGCTGCGCGATAACTCCTCCATATCCTCGACATCCACCGCATATCCGGCAATGCCATCATCGGCGATGGGCAGATCGCTGACTTTCAGCGCACGGCGCTGGCCGCCGATGGTGGATGTCACCATGCGGGCGATTGGTTTTTTGCTTTTGGCGGCTTTCAGTGCAACTTGTGCCGCTGTTTCCCCGTCGGATTTTTCGACCAATTCGGTGCCCGCATCAACCACGGCTTCGGCGTTTAATCCGCCCACCGCCGCGACATAGGCCGAATTGACCAGCCGCAAATCACCCTCCGGCCCGCGAAACCACATCGGCATGGGTGCGGCCTCGATCAACCCGACCAATGCGGTGACAT
>JBEAOQ010000288.1:0-2940 GCA_041164845.1 Pseudomonadota bacterium
TATGGCGATCGTCGGCGGGCGGCCCATGCCCGCCGCTGGAACCTTGCGCGACGCGATTGTCCGCAGCGACGCCAACCGCAAAAAAATGACCCTGATCCCCGATGATGTCGGCCGGACACGCGGCAAACATGTGGTGACGCATTACCGCACGGTAAAATTGCTCGATTCGGCGGCTTTGGTCGAATGCCGCTTGGAAACGGGCCGCACCCATCAGGTGCGCGTTCATATGGCATCCATCGGCCATGCTTTATTGGGCGATCAAACCTATGGCAAAACCCCCAAACCTCTGCGGGCGCTATTGGACGAATTGGGCTTTGCACGGCAGGCGTTGCACGCGGCGGTGCTTGGGTTTATACATCCGGTTTCTGGCGAATCCCTGCGATTCACCAGCGAAATGCCAGAAGATATGCGGGCCTTATTGGACGCATTATCTGATGGGTAAATGAAAGTGGCTGCAAATGGTGGACGCCTCTTAAGGGTCTATCAACCGCTAGCTGACAGGAGCACAGGATATGAATATAATGACCCGCGATAGTAATCTGCCCGCAGCGCCTTCCGGCAATAGCGAGGCCAGCCTCAACCGTTATCTGGCGGAAATCCGCAAATATCCGATGCTCTCGCCCGAGCAGGAATATATGTTGGCCAAACGCTACAGCGAACATGGCGATCCCGACGCCGCCCGCCAATTGGTCACCAGCCATCTGCGCTTGGTGGCGAAAATTGCGATGGGTTATCGCGGCTATGGTCTGCCGGTGTCCGAATTGATTTCCGAGGGCAATATTGGCTTGATGCAAGGGGTCAAGAAATTTGAGCCGGATCGCGGTTTCCGGCTGGCCACCTATGCAATGTGGTGGATCAAGGCGTCGATGCAGGAATTTATCCTGCGCAGCTGGTCGCTGGTCAAAATGGGCACCACCGCCGCCCAGAAAAAGCTGTTTTTCAACCTGCGGCGGATGAAGAAAAATTTGGATGCCTATGAAGATTCCGATCTGAAACCTGATGATCTGAAAAAAATCGCCACCGATCTCGGCGTGTCCGAGACCGAAGTGGTCAATATGAACCGCCGGATGATGATGGGCGGCGATGCCAGCCTGAATGTTTCGATCAGCGATGATGGTGAGGGGCAATGGCAGGATATGCTGGCCGACCAAGGGCCATTGCAAGACGAGCTGGTCAGCGCCGCGCAAGAAAGCCAATGGCGCCACGCGTTGCTGGCCGAAGCGATGGACAGTTTGAATGAACGCGAGCGCGATATTTTGCGCGAACGCCGCCTGATTGATGAGCCAAAAACGCTGGAAGAACTCAGCCAAGTTTACAACGTCAGCCGCGAAAGGGTGCGGCAAATCGAGGTTCGCGCCTTTGAAAAACTGCAATCCGCGATGCAGCGGATCGCGGGTGAGCGGCGGTTGCTGGCGGCTTGACCCGCATGATTTAGCCCCTATTCCTCCTTCAACATAGCAAAACAGGGGGACATAATCATGCGCCTATCAGGCAAAACCGCCATCATCACCGGTGCAGGTTCGGGCATGGGCCGCGCCACCGCCGAGCTGTTCGCCGCCGAGGGGGCGCAAGTGATTTGCGCCGACATTAGCGGTAAACAGGACGACATCGCCGCCGCCATCGGCGAAAATGCCCGCGCCATTCACGCCGATATTGCCGATGAGGATCAGGTCAAAACGATGATCGCCGCCGCCGTCAGCCATTTCGGCAAACTCGACATTCTTATCAACAATGCCGGATTTGGCGGCGGCATGGCCCCGTTACATGAACAAAGCACCGAAAATTGGGACCGCGTCCACAGCGTCAATATACGCGGCACATTTTTCTGCATCAAACATGGCGTGATCCAGATGCGCGGGCAAAAAACGGGGGGTGCTATCGTCAATATCGGCTCGGCTTCGGGCGTCGTCGGCTGGAAACACCACAGCATCTACGGCGCGGCCAAAGCTGGCGTCCACCAATTAACCCGCACCGCTGCGCTGGATTATGCCAATGACGGCATCCGCGTAAATGCCATCGCCCCGGGCACTTTCTGGACTGGCCTTGTCCCCGCATCGCAAGAACACCCAACCCCGCCCGAAGGCGCGTTCCGCCTGCCCGGCATCCCGATGAACCGCTGGGGCCTGCCCGGCGAAATTGCCAGCGCCGCGCTGTTTCTAGCAAGCGATGATTCCAGCTATATCACCGGCGTCACCCTGCCGGTTGATGGCGGCTATTGCATCGGATTTTCCGGCATGGGGGCGGAAAATTCAGGTGCGGCGGGGGAATGAGGGGCACCTTAAGTCTGCCGTCGCCCCGTGCTTGACACGGGTTTGGCTATTTTTCCACTCTCCGTCCAAAAGTGCCAGCCGCGCCACCATAGCGAAATATAAGCAGAAGTGGAAAGCCTAACCCCGTGTCAAGCACGGGGCGACGACCAAGGAGAGTGAAACGACTCTCACCGCCGTGGCCGCTGTTTCGCCGACACCGATTTTATCACCAACTGCCCCATATGCGCCGGATCAAATGGCGGCTGAGCGCGGGCGATGGATGCGGCAATAAACGCCGCCACATCTGCACGGTCCAGCATTACCGCATCATCCAGCACCACATGCCGCAATCTGCCGCCCTGCCCACGCATAATGCCGGTCGGATCATCCAATTTCGCAGAGACAAACAGGCTGACCCAGCGCGGATAGACGGCGATCGAACATATCGCCGCACCCGTCTTGCCATTGGGCGAAAAAGCCACCGCCAGCGCATTGTAATTGTCATAGACCAGTGCATCGGCATGGGGCAGCAAGACCCGCATCCGCGCCAATATCGCCGTCGCCTTTTCCGCGACCTCTGGCGAATAGGCGGCGAGAAATCCGGCCAATTGCGCCTCTGGATTATTGGTCATTTCCTGCTCTCCCCAAAACAAAGCTGTTAACTCCTTCCCCGTTGAGTGCAGGGCTATCG
>JBEAOQ010000289.1:0-3708 GCA_041164845.1 Pseudomonadota bacterium
TGCGCGTGGCGGTTTGGTCGATGAAGAGGCGCTGAAGGCGGCGCTGGATTCGGGCCATGTCGCGGGTGCGGCTTTGGATGTGTTCCTCAAAGAACCGGCCAAGGAATCGCCGCTGTTTGGCACGCCCAATTTCATTTCCACCCCGCATTTGGGGGCCAGCACCGATGAGGCGCAGGTCAATGTCGCCATCCAAGTGGCCGAACAATTGTCGGATTACCTCATCAGCGGCGGCGTGACCAATGCGCTGAATATGCCATCCTTATCCGCCGAAGAAGCCCCGAAATTGCGCCCCTATATGGCGCTGGCCGAGCGGCTGGGGTCGTTGGTAGGACAGCTGGCGCATGACAATCTGACCAAGATCAATATCGAAGTAGAAGGCGCAGCGGCCCAGCTGAATATCAAGCCAATTACCGGCGCGGTGCTCTGCGGCCTCATGCGCCGATACACCGACACGGTGAATATGGTCAATGCGCCGTTTTTGGCCAAGGAGCGCGGTTTGGATGTGCGCGAAGTGCGCCATGACCGCGAGGGCGATTATCATACGCTGGTGCGCGTGACCGTGGCGACATCGCAGGGTGATCGCAGCGTGGCGGGAACCCTGTTTGGCAACCGCGAACCGCGCCTTGTCGAGATTTTCGGCATTGGCATCGAGGCCGATCTTTCGGGCGATATGCTGTATATTGTCAATGATGATGCCCCGGGCTTTATTGGCCGGATCGGCACATTGCTGGGGCAAAATGCGATCAATATCGGCACCTTCCATCTGGGACGGCGCGAAGCGGGCGGCGAGGCTGTGTTGTTATTGTCACTGGATTCGCCGATTCCGGCGGATGTTTTGGAACAAGCCAAGGCATTGCCCGGGGTGCGGACGGTTAAGGCGCTGGCGTTTTGAATATAAGGAATTAAAAATCATTCGTCATTCCCGCGAAGGCGGGAATCCATCACCGATAATTTGTGATAAAAACAAAGATTTGGAGATGGATCCCCGCCTTCGCGGGGATGACGAGTTTGGTATAAATTTTTAATCCGTACGTCTGCCTGACATAAGGGAGACATTATGTTTCTTCCTTGTTATTAGGCATCATCATGCAAGTTACCAACCGTGATTTACTGCCCGAAGGGCTAGAGGACCGTCTGCCAATTTCGGCAGCGGTGGCGGCGCGGGTGACGCGGGCAATGGTCGATGTGCTGGACAGCCACGGTTATGACCGCGTCCAGCCACCGCTGATTGAATTTGAACAGTCGCTGGCCAGCCGGATGGCCGGGGTGCAAACGCGGCGGATGTTTCGCTTTGTCGATCCGGCGTCCTTGCGCAATTTGGCGCTGCGCAGTGATATGACCCCGCAGGTTGGGCGGATTGCCGCGACGCGACTGGCGGGCGCGGCGCGGCCCTTGCGGCTGTGTTATGCGGGCCAAGTGGCGCAGATTAAGGGCGACGGCCTCGACTCCACCCGCGAACGCCTGCAAATTGGTGCCGAGCTGATTGGCAATGATTCGGTGGATGCAGCGGCGGAAGTGGTGGTCACGGCGGTCGAAGCCTTGCGCGCCGCCGGGGCCAGCCGCATTTCGGTGGATTTCACCCTGCCCGATCTGGTGGATATGCTGGCGGGCGAGGCTTTGCCTCTGGCGGCGGAGCAGATAGATTCTGTCCGGCGCGAATTGGATGCCAAAGACGCGGGCGGCTTGGTCGCGGCGGGCGGAGAGGCCTATCTGCCGCTGCTCTATGCAATGGGTGATTTTGATACGGCGATTGCCCAGCTGAACGCATTCGCGGCTGAGCTTAGCTGTGGGGCGGAATTATCTGGCCGAATTGCACAGCTGAAACAGATTGCCACGCGGGTTGGCGATGCGGCACGGCTGACCTTGGACCCGACCGAACGCCATGGTTTTGAATATCAAAGCTGGTTTGGTTTTACCATCTACGCCGATGGCTTACGCGGCGCGGTCGGGCGCGGCGGCAGCTATCGAATCGGCGGCCAAGATGAGGTGGCGATTGGTTTCTCGCTCTACCCCGATGCACTGATTGATATGCTTTCGGGCGCGCAGCAGATGCCGCAAATGGTATTCCTGCCGCTGGGCCATGATCCGGTGGCGGCGGCGCGGTTGCGTGATGATGGCTGGCGGACATTGGCCGCGTTAACTGATGCGGATGATGCCCACGCTTTGGGCTGTTCGCATGTGTTGCAGGGTGGGGCGGCGGTGGATTACTAATTTGGCGTATGCCGCCTCCCTCACCAAGCTCCGCTTACCGCTAAAGCGGTAAGCTCTCGCTATCCTCTCCCGCTGGGCGAGGAATTTCTACCCCCCAAACACCCGCTTCAACCACCCATCCACCACCGGCGTCGCGGCATAGGCGGGGTCGCCCAGGCTGCGGTTAATCTCCATATGGCCCTTTAGCCCCTCCCCCGCAAAACCATTGATCTGCACCGCAGTTCCAGCAGCGGTCAATGCTGCGGCAAGGGCTTTGCTTTGCGCCATCCCATCGGGGCGCTGGACATGCAGGATCAGGAATTGCGGCGCGTTGGGCTTGGCCGTTTGGAATGTCGGGGACAGGGCGCGCTGGCGGGCGGGATCGGTGCCAAAGGCAGTGGCATAGGTTTGCTGCATCATTTTTGGCCCATCAGTCATCTGTTTGGCAACATCATAAGCCGCGCCATCAATCGGGATGACCCCAGCAAGGTCAGCCGAGGACAGGCCAAATCCGCTGAGGAACCGATCATCAGTGCCAACCAAAGCCACCAAATGCGCCCCCGCGCTATGCCCCATCAACACGATCCTATGCGGATCAATCCCCAAAGAATCGGCGCGGTTGATGAAAGCGCGAATGGCAGCGGCCACATCATTGGCCTCCATCTCCACCGTGGCTTCGGGCACCAGCCGATAATTGATCGAGGCGAAACCATAACCCAATCCGGTATAATGTTCCGGTTTCCAATGGCCGGTGGCGTTATTTTTATCGCCCCTGCTCCAACCGCCGCCGTGGACGAAAATAATCAGCGGAGCCTTGCCTTTCGCTCCACCCTTGGCCGTCCAAAAATCAGCGGTGGTCAGCGGATCACCGCCATAGGCAAAGCTGAGGTCGGGTTTGGGAGTAGCGGCGGCATCTTTGGCGACATCATCCTTCATCCGCTCGATCATCCGCTCGCGGATTTTCTCGCGGAAACGTTCACGAAGCGGCCCCTCGGCGCTGGCAGCCGTGATACTGGTGGTCAGCAATAGCAGGGCGCTGAGGCCGAGAATGTGATTTTTGCGCATTATTTGTCCTTTGAACTTCAGTCTATCAGCAGGAAAATGGAAATCCAGTGGTGAATTGTCGCTGAATGGCCCGCTTCGCCTTGCCCCCATCTCATAAACCGCCTAGGGCGCGGCACGGATAATCACCCTTGATAGAAAGATCCGTAAATTGGCCAATGTAACTGTGATCGGTGCCCAATGGGGCGATGAAGGCAAAGGCAAAATCGTCGATTGGCTGGCCAGCCGCGCCGATGCCGTGGTCAGATTCCAAGGCGGGCATAATGCCGGACATACGCTGGTGGTTGGCGATCAGGTTTACAAATTATCGCTCTTGCCATCGGGCATTGTGCGCGGAACTCTGTCGATTATCGGCAATGGGGTGGTGCTGGACCCATGGCATTTGCGAGAAGAAATCGCCAAACTCGAAGGGCAAGGGGTAACAATCAACACCTCCAATTTCGCCATTGCCGATAA
>JBEAOQ010000290.1:0-19073 GCA_041164845.1 Pseudomonadota bacterium
CCCATCAAATGCCGAGACTAAACACCTAAGTAGAATTTGGGGCATCAATCCCCGCCAACCCGTTGCACATCACCGCCCAATAATTGCAGCTTTTCCTCCAGCCGCTCATAGCCGCGATCTAAGTGATACAACCGATGCACCTGCGTCTCGCCTTGCGCCGCCAATCCCGCAATCACCAAGCTCATCGAGGCGCGCAAATCGGTCGCCATTACATCCGCGCCGGTCAATTTCGGCACGCCATGCACCACGGCGGTGCGCCCCTTGGTTTCAATATGCGCGCTCATCCGGTTGAGTTCGGGCACATGCATATATCTGTTTTCAAAGATTGTTTCAGTCAACACGCTGGCCCCATCGGCTCGGCACAACAGGGCCATTAACTGCGCCTGCATATCGGTGGCAAAACCCGGATAGGGCGCGGTGGACAGGGTTATCGGCCGCAGTGGCCCATCCGCTGCCACATGAATCCCGCCCTGCGTCGGCTCGACCGATACACCCGCATCGCGCAAAGCCTGCACCGTCGCGTCCATTTCCTCAATCCTTGCGCCGGTCAGCGTCACCTCTCCTCCGGTAATCGCCGCCGCACAAGCATAGCTGCCCGCCTCGATCCGATCGGGCATCACGCGGTATGTTGCGCCATGCAAACGCGGCACGCCGTGAATGGTCAAATCCGATGAGCCAATCCCCTCAATCTCGGCCCCCATCGCCACCAGCAAATTGCACAGATCAATAATCTCAGGCTCGCGCGCCGCATTGTGCAGCGTGCTTTTGCCACGCGTGGTCACCGCCGCCATCAACGCATTTTCCGTCGCGCCAACTGACACCACTGGAAAGCTATAACGCCCGCCGGGCAAGCCGCCATCGGGGGCAATCGCCCGCACATAACCCGCCGCCAATTCAATATGTGCGCCCAACGCCTCCAACACTTTCAGATGCAGATCAATTGGCCGGTTGCCAATCGCACAGCCGCCGGGCAGCGACACCGTGGCCTCGCCCATCCGCGCCAACATCGGCCCCAGCACCAAAATCGACGCCCGCATTTTGCGCACCAATTCGTAGGGGGCAACCGAAGAGGTGATTCGTGTGGCGGCCAAAGTCATCACCCGGCCAAAATCTTCGGGCCGCGATCCGGCGATGGTGGTGGACACGCCAAATTGATTCATCAAATGCTGAAACGAATCAATATCGGCCAATCGCGGCAAATTGCGCAAGGTCAGCGGCTCATCGGTCAGCAGCGCACACGGCAAAAGCGTGAGCGCCGCGTTTTTCGCGCCAGAAACGGGGATCGTGCCAGAAAGGCGATTTCCGCCTTGAATGATGATTTTATACATTGCCGGTGTTTAGCCGCTCTGCTTATGTAAGCAAGCCTGTGGGTCGCCAAAAATAGCATGTTTAACCAAGCGGTAACTATCTTATGGAAAACCACGCAGCATGACCCAAAATTCGCCTCACAAACCTATCCGCACCGCCGTTTTCCCCGTGGCCGGCATGGGCACGCGGTTTTTGCCCGCGACCAAAGCCATCCCCAAGGAAATGCTGCCGATCATTGACCGGCCTTTGATCCAATATGCGGTGGATGAAGCGCGTGAGGCGGGAATTGAACAGCTGGTTTTCGTCACCGGACGCGGCAAAACCGCGATTGTCGAACATTTCGATCAGGCGTTCGAGCTGGAAACCACCATGCGCGAGCGTGAAAAATCGCTGGAAATTCTCGAACCCACCCGCATCCAACCGGGCAATCTGGTGGCGGTGCGTCAACAAGTGCCGCTGGGGCTGGGTCATGCGATATGGTGTGCGCGGGCGATTGTCGGCAATGATCCCTTCGCGGTATTCCTGCCCGATGAGCTGATGATCGGCGACAGCAACGGGTCGGGTGGCTGTATGAAGCAGATGGTCGAAGCCTATGGTCAGGTCGGCGGCAATGTTATCAGCGTGCTCGAAGTCCCCCGCGAAGAGGTCTCCAGCTATGGGGTGATCGCCCCGGGACTACGCGATGGGGCGCTGACCGAGGTTTTGGGTCTGGTGGAAAAGCCCAGTATCGCAGACGCGCCGTCAAATCTGATTATCTCTGGCCGTTATATCCTCCAACCCGAAGTGATGGCGGTGCTGGGCCATCAGGAAAAAGGTGCGGGCGGGGAAATCCAGCTGACCGACGCCATGCAGCAGATGATCGGAAGCCAGCCGTTTCACGCGGTGACATTTAACGGCAAACGCTATGATTGCGGCTCAAAAGTCGGCTTTGTCGAAGCGACTTTGGCACTGGCCCTCGCACGCCCCGACATGGCCGATGAAGTGCGGGCGATGGCGCTGCGGTTACTCGCGCAATAATTCTCCTATTCAAAGGATGGTAAAGGGGTCGGTGCAGCGCTCTTTGCTGATTGATGAATGATCCGCATAGGCGCAATCGCCATTAACGGGCTAACGCTGCGCAGCGGTTTGGGTTAGGCTGACGCTCGTTCGGTTACAGGTATGGAGACGCGGATGAGAACGATCAAGGTCAATGGCAAGGATCGGCAGGTTCGTGCTTCGGATGATACGCCGCTGCTCTATGTTCTGCGGAATGAACTTGGGGTGATGACGCCCAAATTCGGCTGCGGCATGGCCCAGTGCGGGGCCTGTTCGGTGTTGCTGGGCGACGAGGAAGTGCGTTCGTGCATTACCCCAATCGCGGCGCTGGATGGCAAAGAGGTGACTACGGTTGATGGTCTGCCTGCACGCTGGGCGAAACAGACTGGACGGGCCACCACCGGCGCGCTGCATCCGGTTCAGGAAGCGTGGATCGAGGAACAGGTGCCGCAATGCGGGATTTGCCAGTTCGGCATGATGATTAAAGTTACGGAACTGCTCGAAAAAAATCACGCGCCTTCGGATGCCGACATCAAGGAGGCGTTGACCAATTCTGGGCCATCGCCGCATCTGTGCCGCTGTGGCAGCTATGCCGCTATCCTTGACGGGGCGCACCGCGCCGCCAAGCTGATGGCGGCCCAGGCAAAGGGAGGCGCAGCATGAGCGATCAACTCAACATTCATGGTGCCAGCCTCAGCCGCCGTGGTTTTCTGGCAGCGGGCGGCGCTCTGGTCGTGGCAGTAGCCCTGAATCCCGATCTTGCCGGAGCCGCGACACCATCAAACACCCTTGATTCAACCCGCCCCGCGTCGTGGATCGAAATTCATGCCGATAATACGGTGCTGATCCGCACCGGCAAATGCGATTTCGGGCAAAGTTCGATCTATACCGCCTATCGCCAGATCGTCGCCGAAGAGCTGTATCTGCCGGTCGAGGCGATCACCACCGTGATTTCGGGCGATACCGACCGAACCCCCGATGGCGGTGGCACCTTCGGGCTGTTGCGCGGTAATGTCCTCAATCTGCGCAAAGCTGCCGCCTATACCCGCGAGGCTGTGCTTGAACTGGCGGCGCGCAAATTCGGTGTGCCGCGCACCGAGGTTTCGATTGCCAATGGGGTGATTTCGGGCGGCGGAAAATCAGCCAGCTATGCGCAACTGGTGGCGGGACAAGATTTGCAGCTGGTCATTCCGATCTCGGGTGGCCTCACCAGCTTCGGCGGGTTGCAGGTGGCGGGGTCGCCGCCGCTCAAGCCGGTATCGGCCTATACGGTGGTTGGCCAGCCGGTAAAAAACCCCAGCTTGCGGCCCAAAATGGCTGGGGAAACCATCTGGGTCGGGGATGTGAAGCTTGCCGGAATGCTCCATGCTCGGGTCATCCACCCGGCGACGCTCGGCTCTACCCTGATTGCGGCGGGCCAGCCCGACAAGACCCAGTTTCCCGGCGCGCGATTGGTGGTCATCGGCAATCTTGTGGCGGTGGTGTCCGCCGATGAATGGGAGGCGATTCAGGCCGCGCAACAGGTGGCGGCAGACACCAAATGGACCGCGTGGAAGGGCCTGCCCGGACATGAAAAACTGGCCGAACATCTGCAAAATAAGGTGGATTGGAACGAAGTGCCCACCACCAAGGGTTCATTCAACAAGGGTGATGTCGCCCAAGCGACCAAGCCGCACAAGCTGCATAGTGCCACATATTTCATTCCTTTTTTCAAACACGCCCCGATCAGTCCAACCGTTTCGCTGGCGGATGTGCGGCCCGATGGTTCGGTAATGATCCATACCCACACCCAAAATGCCCAATATCTGCGTGCGGGCGTTGCCAAAATGCTGAGCAAGCCGGAATCCTTGGTGGTTATTCGCACCTATGCCGGATCGGGCCATTATGGCCGGTCGAACGGTGGCAATGCCGGTTCGGAATGCGAATCGGTGCTGCTGTCGCGTGAATTGGGCCAGCCGGTGCGGGTGCAATGGATGCGCGGCGATGACATGCAATGGTCCACCCAATCCTCGGCGATGACCTCGACAATCAGCATCGGTCTGAATGAGGCTGGGAAAATTCAAAGTTACAAGGCCGATCATAAAGGGCCACCGATGCAGGACGACCGGCTGATCGGCGCGCTTTTGGCGGGCCTGCCGGTGATTGATGCGCCGTCGCTGAAACCCAGCGTTCCGATATATGCGCTGGCGACAATGGTCGGCGATCGCTGGTCCTATGGCCAGGTTGCCAATGTCGCCGAAACGGGGCACTGCACTTTTCAGATCGGCCAAAGGGAATCGCAGATCAATGTCGGACTGCGCGATCATTCGATGCGGACACCGATCCAGTTTCAGCAAAATTTTCCGCGCGAAGTGGCGATCAGCGAAGCCGCCGCGCTGGCTGGGGCCGATCCCATCCAGTTTCGGCTCGACCACGTTGATGATCCGCGATTTACCGCGATACTGACTCGGCTGCGCCATGAATCGGAATGGGAAACGCGGCCCTCACCCGCGCCGAATGCCAGCGCCAGTGGGACAAAAGCCCTGCGCGGCCAAGGTGTGTCGATTATGCTGCGGGACAATGGCTATTGGGCCTGTGCGGTTCATGTCGCCGTGACACCCGATACCGGCGAGGTTCGGGTCGAGCGGCTGACCATCGTCACCGACCCCGGCATTGTCGTCAATCCGCTGCAATTAAAACGGCAGGTGCAGGCGGGCAGCCTGATGGGGGTCAGTCAGGCCCTGCATGAAGAAGTGGCGTTCGATGAAGGCGCAGTCACCTCGGCGGACTGGTCAAGTTACCCGATTTTGAACATGGCCGAAATGCCGACAATCAAGGTAGTGATCGCTGGAGACGCCAATGCGGGGATCTATGGCCAAGGCTCGGAAAGCGCCAATGCATTGGCAGCGCCCGCCATACTCGCGGCATTCTTTGATGCCACCGGCAAGCCCGCAAGGCGCATTCCCCTGCGCCCAGATTATGTGAAGGCTATGTTAGCGGCCTGACGGGGCTAGTGGCCTGATGGGGCCGTTTTGGCGGTGCAGGCATTCAAAATGGCACCGCCAATAATGCGCCCTCACTCCCCCAAAAACGCAAACAGGCGACAGTTGCCTGTCGCCTGTAAGCATCCCCTCCACGGATGGGTTGAACCGCAGCTTTTATCGCGCTGTCAGTTCAAAACCTAAAATCTATTCGTCGCCGTCACCTTCGCCGGTTTCGCCAGCGCCATCGGCCAGCGCCAAATCTGTTGGCAAAGCGGCCACTTGGCCCTGCATATAGGGGATCGGGTTAACCGCCATACCGGCAATCCGCACTTCATAATGCAGATGCGGCCCAGTCGAGCGCCCCGTCGAGCCAATATAGCCGACCACATCGCCCTTATGGACAAATTGCCCCGCTTCGACATTCAACCGCGACATATGACCATAGCGGGTTTCCAAATTGCCGCCATGTTCCAGTTGGACATAGAGGCCATAACCGCTGAACCAATCGGCGCGGCCGACAACCCCATCGGCGGTGGCATGAACCGGCGTGCCGGTGGCACCCGCCAGATCAACACCCTTATGCTGGCGATGTCCGCCCAACACCGGATGCCAACGCATTCCGAAATTGCTGGTCATCTGGACACCGGCAACCGGCATCAGCGATGGAATAGAGACGCCACGCAGCGAATCACTGACCGTGGCCAAGCCCATGCCAGCTACCCCCGATACCGTAGGCCGATCCATCGAACGCCAAGAACCAAACAAAGAACGAAATTCGGCATCACCAGCCGGAAGCGCCGAAGAAACGGCTGCCGTTTTCGCGGCTTGGGCGGCGCGCAACGGGGCAGCAATATCGGCATTGGCGCTGCTGTTAGCAAAAGCAGGATTGGCGGAAAACACCAAAGCGGCAGCAGATGCAAATGCCGTGGCTGTAAAGCGTAATTTGGCGATAACCGAGGAAAAAACCACAAGAAACCCTTATTCTGCAACCCGCTTAACCCAAATAACATCTGGGCCGCGATGAATTTTATCTGAAAACCGGTTCCCCGATTTTCCCTTAAGTTTTTGGTAAACGGTTGCAGAGCGATTGCGCAAGCGCCGATTGGGCTTCCCGCGACAAACCGGCTGAAAGACGCGCCGAGTCGTTGAATGACAGCTTAACGAACCCGCAAAAATGGCTTTTTACGCACATTTTCCGCTGCGAATCTTGGTCCAACCTCCACTTGTCGCACCAATCGGCGAAATGGCTTGCGCCGAATCGGATAGGACGGATTTCGTCGTCAAGCGCATGGCTTCACAAAGCGCGGCAAGCGGCCAGGACTTCGGCAGCGTGGCCCTTGACCTTTACCTTGTCCCACACCTGCGCAATGATTCCATCCGCGCCGATCAGCAATGTGGTCCGCACCATGCCCATATAGCTGCGGCCATACATCGATTTTTCCGCCCAAACCCCCAAGGCATCGGATAATCCATCCACTTCGGCGTCGCTGGCCAAGGGTGCTTTCAATCCATATTTGGCAATGAATTTCAAATGTTTGGCGGGTTTATCCTTGCTCACCCCCAGCAAAGCCACCCCAGCAGTGGCAAAATCATCGGCCAATGCCGTAAAATCCTGATTTTCGGTGGTGCAGCCCGGCGTATCATCCTTAGGATAGAAAAAGAGCACCCATTTGCCCCCCAGATAATCAGCAGGACGCACCATGCTGCCATCGGCCAATGTCATCGCAATATCAGGCAAAATATCGCCAATTTTCGGGGTAATGCTCATTGATCCAACTCCAATTTCACTGCAAAAATACGCGCCCAATCTGCGGCAATCGCCGTCCGAGCATTGCGCAATTTGGCCATTACCTCTGCCCAATCGCTGCAATCCATCACCTTGGCAAGCGCGGCTTGCGCCACGGGCGGCGGAACCGCACAATCGGGAGCCAGCAACCGTGCCGCCACCAAAAATCGCGCCATAAGGTCAAAAGCCGCCAGCGCCGCATCCAAAATCATCCCCGCCGCCGCCAATTCCTCCAACGCCAAACGCAAATCTGGCTGCAACCCGACCCCATCGCGCAGCTGGATATAATGGACCATAAATTCTGCATCGACCAATCCCCCGCGCAGTAATTTCACATCCAGCGCGCCCTTTGGTGCTTTGTTTTCCGCCATTCGCGCCCGCATGGCCAAGACATCATCATGCAATGCCACCGCATCACGCGGGGCCAGCAAAACGCCGCGAATCATCCCCGCCAATTCCTTGCGCGCCGCCTGGGAACCATAGACCACCCGCGCCCGGGTCAGCGCCATATGCTCCCAGCTCCACGCCGCTTCCTGTTGATATTTGGCAAAACTGGCAAAATTCACCGCCAACATCCCCTGCGTCCCCTGTGGCCGCAGCCGCGTATCCACCTCATACAGCGCCCCCTCGGCGGTCGGCACGCTTAATGCCGCACTCACGCGTTGCGCCAGCCGGTTGAAATAGAGCGAGGCATTTAGCGGACGCCGCCCATCCGACTCCACCGCAAAATCGCCAGTAAACAGAAAGATCAAATCCAAATCCGACGCATGGGTGAGCGCCCCGCCGCCGAGCCGCCCCAGACCTAAAATCACCAATTCGCCGCCCGATATGGCCCCATGTGCCGCCTGAAATTCAACCGTCGTTGCCTTGGTCAACACCGCAATCGCCGCTTCGGCCACCCGCGACAGGGCGGCGGAAATATCCAGCGGATCATGCGCCGCCTCAATCAGCTGCACCCCCAAAGCAAAGCGTTTTTCCCCAACTTTGCGCCGGACATGATCCAGTTTTTGCTGATAATCCGCCCCCTCATCCCAATCCGAAAACTCCCCGATCATCTCTGTCACAGACAAGGGCAAAGCAAAGGCGCTGGCATCCAGCAGGGCGTCCAACAAATCCGCCCGCCGCGCCAATTCATCGGCCAGCGGCGGTGCCAGCGAGAGGATCCGCACCAATAATTCCAACAGCTTGGGCTGGGCCACCAGCAGGCGCAACAGCGTCACCACGCTGGATGTTTGCCCAATCAGCTGCTCCCAGCGCAGCAAGGCGCGGTCGCGGTCTGGCGCATGGCTCACCGCCACCAATAATGGGGTTTGCAACGCATCCCACGCGGCAATCGCCGCCCCACTGCGCAAAGCGCGCATCGTCCCACCGCGCCAGCCATCAATCCGCGCCGCCAAGCTCTCAGGCGCCGCATAGCCCATTTCCGCCAATTGCTCGACCAAAGCCCCGCCATGCGCCACCGCCGTCGCCGCAGTCGCCACCCCAACCCCGCTCTGCTGCAAAATCAGCTGGTCATACCGCGCCCCAACCGCCTCGCAGATCGCCGCCAATTCCGCTACCAGCGCCGCGCCATTTTCGCTTCCATGCAAATGCGCCACGGCATCCAAATCCGCCCAATCACGCGGCAAAGCGTGGGTTTGCTGGTCATTGACCATTTGCAGCCGATGCTCAATCACCCGCAGCCGATCATAGGCCATGCCCATCATCCGCGCATCGTCATCCGCAACAAAACCGCCCGCCGCCAACGCATCCAAACTGGCCCGCGTCCCGCGCAACCGCAATTCTGGATGCCGCCCGCCGTGGATCAGCTGGTGAGTCTGGGCAAAAAATTCAATCTCGCGGATACCGCCGCGTCCTTTTTTCAGATCAAATCCCGGCCCGACCTGCGCCGCCCCGCCGTGGCTCGCCCTGATCCGCTGGGTTAATCGGCCAATCTCGGCAATCGCGCCATAATCCAATGATTTGCGCCAGACAAAAGGCCGGATTGCCGCCAAAAAACCATCCCCCGCCGCGACATCGCCCGCCGCGCTGCGGGCGCGGATAAACGCCGCCCGCTCCCACGCCAGCGCCGATGATTCATAATGCCCCAGCGCAGCTTCAAACGGAATCGCCAGCGGGCTAACCTCCGACGCCGGACGCAGCCGCAAATCCACCCGAAACACATAACCCTCGGCATCAACATGGCCCAAAGTCTGGACAATCGCCCGCGCGACCCACTCTGCCGCTTCCCCCGCATCATCGCGGCTGCGGCGCGGTAATAGGACGGGATCATAGAGCAAGATCGGATCAATATCGCTGCTATAATTCAGCTCGCCCGCGCCATGTTTGCCCAATGCCAGCGCGGTAAAACCGGCGGGTGTTGCACCCGGCACCCGTCGGACAATCGCATCCGCTATCGCCGCATCCAATGCCCTATCGGCAAAGGCGGACAGCTCGGCCATCACCCGCTCCAGCGAAAACGCTCCCGCCAAATCGCCAATCGCCAGCGTCAAAGCCAGCGCCAACCGCTCTCGGCGCAAGGCATAAGCGACACTCGGCGCGTCAGCTCCGGCGCATTTTGACCAATCCAGCGCCGCTTCGCCCTGACCCGCCGCCAAAATATCCACCAGCTCTGGCAAGCGCGCCATCGCCCGCGACAGAAAAGGCGAATGCGTGTCCGCCCGCATTAATGCGTCTGTCCATTGGGGGTTTTCCATGGGTTTAAAATGCGCGGAAATGCCCCTTCCCGCAAGCAATTTTGGCGGGTAAGAGCGCCAAATGACTTTCCACTTCCCCCCCGAATGGCATCCCCAAGACTGGCTGTGGATTGGTTTCCCGCATGATGGCGATGAATGGCCCGGCTTTCTGCCCCGCGCCCAAGCGCAAATCGCCGCCTTCGCCAACGCCGTGGCGATAAGCGGGCAAGAGGTGCGGCTGATCGTCCGCAATCCGGCCAATCAGGCACAAGCGGCATCGCTGGTTTCTGCGCAAGTGCAGCTGGAAATGCGCGATTATGGCGATATTTGGCTGCGCGATACCGGCCCCTTGGTGATGCGTGATGATACGGGCACGCGCTGCGCCATGCGCTTCGGCTTTAATGGTTGGGGCGGCAAATATCTGATGGCGGGCGATGACACCATCGGCGCAGAATTGGCGCAAAGCGCGGGGCTGAAGGTCCACACCCAAGATTGGATTTTAGAAGGCGGCGCATTGGATGGCGATGGCACGGGGTTGGTTGTCACCACCGAACAATGCCTGCTCAATCCCAACCGCAACCCCACCCTCTCGCGTGCGGATATTGAAATGCGGCTGACCCGCGATCTGGGTTATAATCGCACCCTATGGCTGGGCGATGGGCTGATTAACGACCATACCGACGGCCATGTCGATAATCTGGCACGGTTTGTTGCCGCCAACACACTGGCTCTGCCCCGCGCTACCGGCCAAGATGATCCCAACGCCAGTATTTACGCCGACGCCAAGGCGCGGGCGGAAGATTTTGGCGTCACGGTGCGCGAAGTGCCATCACCCGGCCTCGTCATACGTGATGGGCGGATTGAACCGGCTTCTTATATGAATTTCACCATTACGTCGCATCTGGTGGTGGTGCCCATATTTGGCTCCCCGCATGATGCCGACGGCGTCGCGGCAATTGCCGAATTATTCCCCACCCGCACTTGCCTTGGCCTCCCCGCCGATGCGGTGCTGGCGGGCGGCGGCGGCTTCCACTGCGCCAGCCAGCAAATGCCGGCTCTAGGGTCTGAACCCATAGCATATTGGCGCTAGTTTTTGCGACTGGCCAGAGCATAGGTAAGCACGACAAAGCTGTTGGCGTAATGGCTGTTGGGGTAAAAGGGCGAGGGGCCGGAGTTGATCGGTTTCGCCGGATCCAACACCCCTTCTGCCGTAACGCTGAAAACCCGCTGCATATTTGGATCATAGGCCAGTGTCCGCGCCTGTGGCCTAGTAGTTACTGCCTGCTCCATCCGGTAATGATCGGCATCGTCTTGGCGGAAAATGACCAGATTGCTATCGACGCCATTGGTTGTGAATATCCGTTTGCGTGCCGCATCGAACACGACACCGTCATTGCCTCGGCCTAGCGGCAGTGTCGTGATGGTGGCACCACTGTTGCTATCAACAATCGCCAGCACGGGATGTTCGCCCCGGCAGCCGATGAAAGCGCGGCGAGATGCATGATCGTAAGCGATACCGGTCGGCTGTGAACAGTTTGTGATCGGCCATTCAGCCACGATCTTCATTGTTCGGGCATCGATCTTCAAGAGAGCATTGCGATCACGTTCGTTAAGCAGAATTGCGCCATGGCCGTCTGCGGTCGAGCCATCAGCCTTGGCGGTTTCCAGCGCGACGAAACCAATCACATCAAGGCTGCGCGGATCGACGAATGTTACTTTGCGACTATCTGAAGATATCACCGCGATCCGGTGGCTGACCGGATCGTAACTGGCCGCATCGGCATCGTCGGCCACATGCACGCGCTTTAGAGGGGCGAGGCTTGTCAGGTCGAATGCGGTGAGCGATCCGTCCTCGTTTATTGCGTAGCCACGATTCAACGCGGGCAAGAGTAGTGTCGCACCTGCTCCTTGGGTCAATCCAATTTTGCGAACAAGCCGCTGCTTTCGTGTGTCAAACACCCATAGCCCTGCATCCCTGCGCCCGATGAACAGGTGCGCATGGATTTGATCGTATGCCAAATAGTCCCAATCGGGATCTGCCCCTGGCAGTTTGATTGCGGATTGCAACCGAAAAAATTGTGATGGATTAGCGTTTTTCTGCGCCAGTGCCAGACTAGAAAAGCAAACAGCCATCGACATAGCGAGGCCTAGCCAAACTGCGCTGGATCGACCGAAAAACCGGAATATCATGCTGGGATACGCCCTGTATCTGTGAGGCGTGATGCCATAGATCGGCGCGCTAAAAGCGCACCGATGATGCTGATAGTCGCCGCCAAGGCGAGCCATGCGGCAGGAATGGCTTTATCACCGGTATGTTTGATCAGGGCGGTAGACACTAGCGGGGTGAACCCACCGAATACGGCAGTGGCAAGACTATAGGCAAGCGAAAAGGCTGCGGTGCGGATAGGTGGGGGCATGAATTCGGTCAGGAATGCCACCATTGAGCCATTGTAAATTCCGTAAAATGTGGAAAGCACCAAGACCGATACGAGCAGTCTGGAAAAGCTGGGGGCGTCGACCAGCCAAGACATCAGCGGATAAGCGGTCAGGATCGCGGCGAGCGGCATGGCAAATAGCATCGGAATGCGTCCGATGTGATCAGAGAGAGCGCCGCCGATTGGGAGCCAAAACAGATTGGCCAATCCCACTGCCGCCGTAACACCAAGGACTGCATTCGGTGCGAGCTTCAACTCGGTCTTGCCGAATGTTGGGGTGTAAGCGGTGATCATGTAGAACGATGTGGTGGTGAACGCGACTAGCATCATGCCGATGAGGATCGGTCGGAAATTTGCGATCAACAGCGCAGAGACTTCTCGAAAACTATGTGGCCGATGCTCCATATGTCGGAAGACCTCGGTTTCCTGTAGCGACCCGCGCAGCCAGAAAATAAGCGGAATGATCGCACAGCCCACGCCCAGTGGAATGCGCCAGCCCCAGTTCGCCATTTCGGCCTCGGTCATGTGAAAAGTCAGGGCAAAACCCAACAAAGCCGCTGCCAGGACCGCTACCTGTTGGCTGGCGGACTGGAATGCAACATAAAGCCCCCGGCGACCCGGCGTGGCGATCTCAGACAGGTAGACCGAAACTCCGCCCAATTCAGCTCCAGCGGAAAATCCTTGCAACAACCGGCCTGCAAGAACGATCAGAGGGGCCCATAAGCCGATCCGCGCGTAATCCGGCGTTAGAGTAATAGTCAGCGTTCCGATCGCCATGATCCCGAGGGTCACCAGTAACCCTTGTCGCCTACCAACTCGGTCTATGTATGCGCCAAGCACAATTGCGCCGATAGGTCGCATCAGGAAACCAATCCCGAATGTGGCCAGTGACAGCATGATCGAAGCTGTTTCGTTATTAGCGGGGAAGAAGGCTTTGGCGATGTAGGTGGCGTAGAAACCATATACAAAGAAATCATATTGTTCCAAAAAGTTACCGCTAGCAACCCGCAGCACTTTGCCGATAACAAGCCCACGTGTTGGGGGAACGCCTTCAGATGATCTGGTCAATATTCTTCTCCGCCGGTTAACCTATCGACCGGTCCCAATTGATCTCCACGAAAGCTATGGGCGCTTGCATACTCGGCCAATCCGCTAAATGACCTATCAGGCGCATTCAAATGAAAAA
Source organism: Pseudomonadota bacterium (assembly GCA_041164845.1). Taxonomy (GTDB): domain Bacteria; phylum Pseudomonadota; class Alphaproteobacteria; order Sphingomonadales; family Sphingomonadaceae; genus Novosphingobium. The sequence continues at coordinate 13,389 of JBEAOQ010000290.1, forward strand.
ACCAAGCCTTGCCTTCCGTGCGACAGGGCCGCTAAAACGACGGTGATCGGGGGAGGAAACCAAACTGCGCTTATCGAAAATCATTGGCGTGCTTTTGCTATTGTTGGCATCAGTCCCTTGCGGTGCTGCGCCGCTGCTGGATCGTCTGGTAATCATCGTTCCGGCATCGGCAGGCGGTGGCTTTGACAAGACGGCGCAATCGGTGGCCACGGCGTTGCGGGCGGAAAACATTGTGCGCAACGTGGAAATACGCCGGTCTCCTGGTGCCGGAGGTTTGATCGCACTCGCTCAATTCGAGGGGCAGATAGTTCCGACCAAGCCCACCCTTTTTATCGGCGGTGTTACGATCTTGGGTGCCGAAGTCGAGAATCATTCTCTGGTGTCGCTCGTGGATCTTGAGCCGATATGCCAATTAAGTGAAGTCGCCTTGGCTATCGGTGTGCGCGATGACAGCCCAATTCATTCGGTTGGCGATTTAATCGAAACAATGCGGGCCGACCCCGATCGCCTCACATGGGTGGGCGGCTCGTCCGGCAGTGCTGACGAGGTGCTGCTTTGGGGGATGGCTGCCAAGCTGGGCATAAGCCATGACCACTTCAGATTCAGCGCCGTTCCGGGTGGAGGCGAACGAGTCCTTGATCGCCTGTTGAATGGGCCGCAATTCGTGGCCATTCGTAGCTACGAGGAGTTTGCCTCTTATTCCGGCCGGAGAAAGCTGCGCCTGTTGGCGATCTCGACTGCGAATCGTTTTCCCGGCATTCCTCTTCCAACGCTACGCGAAGCCGGGTTTGATCTGGTTATGACCGATTGGAAGGGCGCATTTGTTTCACCTAGGGCGCCGGCAGATCAGCGCCAAGCAATCAATCTTGTCTTCACGCGATTGCTTGCCAGCCCCGCTTGGGCCCATGAGATAGCGGCACAAAATTGGCGATTGCCGAACAATTCGCAACAAGGCTTCAAAGCCAAAATCGCGGCCGACCGCCAAATGGTCAAGACACTCAAGGCATTGAGGTCCGGTTCAGCTCACGACTCGCGTTGGGATGGGGGATTGCGAGAACTGTTGGTCCGGCCATGGCGCTATGCGCTGCTCGGATTCGCAATTGCTGCTTCGCTGGTATTGGTATTGGCATGGCAGCGTCGATCCGCCAAGGCCAAGGCTGGTGAGCTTGAACGCGCACTTGGTTCCTTGAGCGAAATTCGTTCTCAGCTAGCAAAAAATGGGGATGTCGGCGATCAGGGAAATGCGGGAGAGCGAACTGCAATCGCTCGACAAATGGTGGTCTGGGGGCTTTCCAGTGCCGAATTGGAAATCGGTTGGATGATCCTCAAAGGACTACAATTCAAAGAAATCGCCGCTGCACGCGGGACCAGTGAGCGCACTGTCCGACAACAAGCCCAGGCGATTTATGCCAAATCCGGAATTCCCAACCGGTCGGAATTTTCCGCTTATTTCCTCGAGGACTTGCGGTTCTGACGGCTTGTCTGACATCGGCTATAAGCTGAATCCTCACAAATGTCCGGCTGATACATATGACGGATTGTCGGTCAGCACCGTCCCCCGCAAACAACCGAGGTCAATCTTGACCAGCGTTAAGGGCCAAAACGGTCTAATTGGAGGGAATCATGAACCGAGTAACTTGCCGGAGTTTGCTTGCATGCGGCGCAAGCGCGATCGCACTCATGGGGCTTGCCAGCCCGGTTCTGGCGCAAAGCGCTACGACTAAGTCGACCGACAAGGCGGCAACGAGTGCGGATGCTTCCCGGACAGAAACAAGTGAAATCATCGTTACCGGTTCACTTATTTCACGGCGTGACTACAAGTCCGAAAGCCCGATTTCGACTATCGACGTCTCCGCGATTAAGGCTGCCGGTTCGCCCTCGCTGGATGGCGTACTGGGGCAGATGCCGCAATTCGCGGCTGGCCAAGGTGCCAGTAACAGCAACCCTACTGTCCAAGGCGGCGGTCTCTCCTTTGCCGGTGGGCAATCCTATAGCGATTTACGTGGTCTTGGCCCAAACCGTTCGCTTGTCTTGCTTGATGGTCGGCGGCTGATGTCCTCAGCCCCCAGCGGGGCCATCGATCTAAATGAAATTCCCACGGCGCTGATCGATAATGTCGAAGTGATCACCGGTGGTGCATCTGCGGCCTATGGTTCCGATGCCGTCGCAGGCGTTGTCAATTTCAAGCTCAAGAAGAACTTTAGCGGTGTCGAACTCGATATTCAGCATGGCGCGACGACCAAGGGAGATGGCGCGACCAATCAGTTTAGCGGCATAATCGGCGGGAGCTTTAATGAAGGGCGCGGCCATGCCATGCTTGCGTTTGGCTATGCTAACCGTGCGACTGTTCTTGGTGCGTCGCGTCCATTCTTTACCGACACGCGCGAACTGGCGCGCCCGCCTGAAGGCATGATTAACCCCGGCAACTACGCCGGTGGCGCGCCGACCATTGCGGCGGTTAACGCGGTGCTGGCAGGCTATTCGGGAACGACGCCGATTGCGGGTTCCGGCACATATAGCGGCTCGATCGGTGTGAATAATGATGGCACGATTTTCACGACCAAAGCGGCACCTAATTGCGTGCAAAACTACAGAGGTCTGGGCACAGTTACAGGAGTTAACATCGGCAATGGCGATCTGGATTCTCGGTGTTACAAGGTTCAGGTGGCGCTTGGTCAATTGTTTAACGTGCAGGTGCCATTGACCAAATATAACGTCTTTGCCAATGCCGACTATGAGCTGAACGACCATGTTACCACCTATGGCCAGTTCAATTTCATGGAATCCTCGGCCACTGATGTAACTGGGCCGGGATCAAGCAAAGAGTCCGGTTCGCTTACCCTCCAACTGCCTGTGAGCAATCCATTCGTGCAGGGGAATGCTGCACTGATGTCAATACTCAATTCGGGCACGCCTGCCGCCGCCGCTGGCACGCTGCGCGTAACCGCTTTGCTGACACCGTTTGGCAATCGGGTGGAGACATTCAAATATGATGTGTGGCAGGCGCTGATCGGCTTTAAGGGTGACATTGCCGGCACCAGCTTGAAATGGAATGCCTATGGCTCGTTGGGCCATAGTCAGTTCATCAACAATACAGCCGGTGACGCCAGCATATCTGCAATAACCGCCATGCTGAACGGCACGGCCAATTATACAGGCTCGGCTGGAACATGTAAGGGCTATGCTTGGAACCCACTGGGGAATCATGCGCTCAGCCCCGGATGTCTTGAATATGCTGGTCGCACCGACCACAATGTTAATACCCAAACGATGAAGACAGTAGAAGCCACTTTGGCGGGGCCGTTATTTAGACTCCCCGCCGGTGATGCAAGTTTTGCCCTGGGGGCTGATTATCGCGAAACCAGCTTCAATTATCAGCCTGATAACGCACTGATCACGGCCGATTCCTTACCGTTTGGGTCTATCTCTGCCGCTTCGGGCAAGCAGAAGGTGAAAGAGGTTTTTGGTGAATTATTGATTCCGCTGCTCAAGGATCAGCCTTTTGCCAAGGATCTTTCGCTTGATCTCGGCTATCGCTATTCTAAATATAATACGTTTTCGGGGCAAAGCACGTGGAAGGCCGATCTAAGCTGGTCGCCCGTCGATCAAGTTCGTTTCCGAGGTGGTTATTCGCGGGCTATCCGTGCGCCAAGTTTGGAAGATCTTTTTGGCCCCACGACAAACGCCCAGGTGAGTATCGGCAATTCGACACTTGCGGGCCTTGCGGGTGACCCCTGTGACATCAACAGCAGCTACCGCAACGGTGCCAATGCCGCATCGGTAAAGACATTGTGCTTGGCGCAAGGTGTGCCTGCTGCGTTGATTAACACTTACACCTACGGCTCGCCATCAGTTCAAGGCACCAGCGGCAGCAACGCCACTTTGACTCCGGAAAAAGCCAATACTTGGTCGGTTGGAGTCGTGATCGCTCCCAAGTTCAGCGGTTCGATGTTTCGTAATTTTCAGATCTCGGTGGATTATTACAACATAAAGATTTCGAACGCGGTTGGCTCGCTGAACCTTACCGATATTTTGCCGCGCTGCTTTAATTCAGATGGTGTAAGCAACACGGGCTATTCAGTCAGCAATGCTTATTGCCAGCGGATTCAGCGTGACGTGTCCGGCGGAGCGATTACGTCAAGCCAGCAAGGGTTGTTCAACTTTGCCACTTATACGGTGAGTGGGATCGATACGCAGCTCAATTGGAAATTCGGTCTTGGCGAGTCACCTAAGTCCGGCAAAATTGCGATTAACTCGGTGATTTCGTATCTCAAGAACTATAAGGTTGCTGGCCTGTTCGGCTCGCCAACACTCAACTATGCGGGCAGCATTGGGTATGACCCCGGCACTGGGGATATTTCACATCCCAAATGGAAAGCAAATACCAACGTCACCTATTCGAATGGCGGTTTTTCCGGCACTTTGCGCTGGCGTTATATTGGGGCCATGAAGCACGTTGATCAAGTTGTAAATCCAGCCGCGACCACGGTTGGCGTCTCAGCCTTCAGCTATTTCGACTTCGACATGCACTACGCTTTTAACGAACATCTATCGATTGGCGCTGGTGTGACCAACCTTAGCGATAAGAGTCCACCGTATGTTAGTGCAGCATCGCTCCGCACCGATTCCGCACTATATGACATTATTGGCAGAACATGGTTTCTTTCTGCGAAGGTCAAATTCTGACGAGAACAATGCGTGCTGAACGTCCTGCGAGAAATCGCAGGACGTTCAGCACTTGAAAACAAATCGCCGGATACGGTATCGCTTGAACGCGTCCGGCTTGTAATTATGTATAGTGCTGGCACGTTGTTTTTAAACAGAAAGAAAGGACGCCTTTAATGACCAAGCGCGAGGCCCTGACCAAGGTTCCAGCCATCACGCTGGGTTTCTGGATAATCAAGATCCTGGCCACAACACTCGGCGAGACCGGCGGCGACACTGTGTCGATGAGCTGGCTAGGTGAAACCACCCCCAGTGCGGGGCAAGCCGGGCTTAACGGCTATCTGGTGGGGACGGCGATATTCGGTGCGGCGTTGCTGGCTCTGGTCTGGTTTCAGATCAGAACCCGGCGCTTCAATCCGTGGCTTTATTGGGCGACGATCATCGCCTCGACAACCGCAGGCACCACACTCGCGGATTTTTGTACGCGCTCGCTAGGTGTTGGCTATTTGGGCGGCTCTGTATTGCTGCTTGGATGTGTGTTGGGCGCGTTGTTGATCTGGTATAGAACAACGGGGTCGATTTCGGTCAATTCGATCGTCAGCCCCCGCGAAGAGACGTTCTACTGGATCACCATCACTTTCTCGCAAACGCTGGGAACTGCGCTGGGCGATTGGTTTGCCGATTCCGGTCTTGGGTATGGCGGTGGGGCGATGGTGTTTGGCGCGGCGCTGCTGGTTTTGGCCACGTGCTATTACCGGACCGCGATCAGCCGGGTCGTGCTGTTCTGGGCGGCCTTCATCCTGACCCGGCCACTGGGGGCGACAGTCGGCGACTTCCTCGACAAGCCACTGGCCAAGGGCGGCCTCGATCTCAGTCGCCCCATAGCAACGCTGGTTTTGGCGGTGGCGATCCTGTTGCTGATTATTTTCCTGCCACAGCGCGCCGGAGAACATCCGGGTGAGTAGTCGGGGTTTGGCCGAGGAGCAGAAAGCTGATTAGACATTTCCGATTGATGGCACA